>NZ_JAVKPH010000042.1:0-25380 GCF_031432425.1 Ruixingdingia sedimenti
CCGTGCTCAACGGCTTCACCGCGCTCGGCACGCCCATCACAGAGGTCGCAGGATAAATCTGTCCGGGGAAAGGGGAAGTCCGATCAGCAGCCGATTTGTGCAACAGAGCCGGCTCCGACCCGGAAATCCGCAGCACGCAATCCGGCGATAAGGTCGCGACCTTCCGCATGGCGACGGGAGAGCAGTGGAAGGATAAGGCCACCGGCGAAAAGAAAGAGCGCACCGAATGGCATACGGTTGTCGTGTGGGGCGCCCTCGCCGGAGTGGCTGAACGCTTCCTGCGCAAGGGCGGACGGGTGCTGGTCGAGGGGGCGCAGCGCACCCGCAAGTGGCAGGACCAGAGCGGCAACGACCGCTGGACGACCGAGGTGGTTCTGTCAGGGTTCAGCGCCCGCCTCGACGTGATCGACTGGCCCGATGGGGCCGGGGGCAGCACCGGAGCGGCGCGCGGCCAGGACGAGGCCTATAGCCGCGACAGCATGCCGCCCGGGCCCGCCGACATTGACGACGAAATCCCGTTTTGACGGAGGCGCGCGTGTCAGACGACTGGAAAGGCGAACACCTCATCAGCGCCAAGGGCAACGCCAGCAACCGCCGGGCGGAGCATTCCCGGCTGGCGAATGTCGTTGGCAAGATCAACGGCTACCAGCCGCCGCTGCGCCAGCGCAAAGCGCACGGCGCGTTCGTGAAATCCGCGATCCGCGGTGCAGGAGGGCGTCCGCGATGACCACTGATCGCACCCGCCGCCGCCGCGCGCTGGACGCCATGCGGAGCCTTGTCGCTGCCTATGGGTGGCAGGAAGAAAGCCTGCTGGTCGATCACGCCGCCGAAGTCCTCGGCGGTGGCGACGCGGCCCGGAGCCTCGCGCAGGCGGTATTCGACAAGCACTACAAGATCATGGGGGCGAACTGATGCAGTATCGCGCGCGCTGGCAGGACGGCACCTTGCGGCTGCTCACCAACAGCCCGCCCGATCTGGCCGAGGGCGAGGTCGTCATCGTGACCGTCGAGCGCGGGCGCAGCATGGCGAGCCACCGGCACCAGTTTGCATGGATCAACGACGCATGGCTCAACCTGCCCGAGCACGAGGCCATGCAGCCCTATGCCGAGACGGCGGAAACCCTGCGCAAGCACGCCCTGATCGCCTGCGGCTACCACCAGACCTACACCTTAGACTGCGGCGGCAATGCGACCGCGCAGCGCGTCAAGCAGGCGCTGGTGACGGCAGAGGCAGGCAAGCACGGCTATGCCATCGGGCGCGTGCGCGGGCCGGTGGTGACGATCTGGACGCCGGAAAGCCAGTCCGTCCGCGCGATGGGCGGTGATCGGTTCCGGGAGAGCAAAAACGCCATCCTCGACTGGATCGCGGCGAAGCTTGGCGTGCCGCCCGACGAACTGCGCAGCCGCGCAGCCTGACGCCCCCCGCCGCCCCGCGCGGGCGGCCATCCCGAACGACAGTCCACCTAACCCGCGAGGCCGCCATGCACCCGACCCAACCCGAGCACCACCCGCTGCCGCTGGACGAGGCGCTGACCGAAGGGCAGGAGCCGGTGGCGTGGGCTGAGATGTTCAAAAGCGGAAAGGTCGCGTCCGTGCGTCGGTTGCGTGATGAGTACCGAACAGTTCCCCTCTATGCCCATCCCGCCAACCCCGCCCCGGCGCTGGACCCGGGCTGGCAGCCCATCGAGACCGCGCCGATGGATGGGTCGAGCTTCTTGGCATGGTATCCTACCCCGCCGATGTGCGTGGATGCGTGGGACGTGCGCAGAACATGGTGGGCCCCGGAAGATGGGCGGTGGGATACTACTGATATGACGGTTGATCCCCATGACCCAGAGGCCCCCACCCACTGGACGCCGCTGCCCGCCCCTCCCCGCAGCGATATGGGCGCGTGATGTGGCAGCGTATCCGTTGTGCTCTGGGGCAACATGCCATGAAGCTGCACGCCACAGACTCGTCATGCAAATGGACGCACAAGGGGGTGGTCACAAGCCACGTCCACCTATCCTTCTATGTGTGCACCATCTGTGGGCGGCGGATGGCGCGGGCTGGCGAGGATGGGGATCTGAACCACTCCGCGGTCGGGGCTTATATCGACCGTTGGCGCACCGCCGGGGCCTTGCCCGCGACAGCCGTGCTTCAGACGGTTCGCAGGGCGGCAGAACTGCATGTAATTTACGGAGGGCGTGATGGCTGAACCCGTGATGGCTGACCCCATGCGCATCCTGATCGGCTGCGAAACCTCGGGCGTCATGCGCCGCGCCTTCGCCGCGCGCGGACATGACGTGTGGTCCTGCGACCTGCTGCCCGCCGAGGACGGCAGCAACCGGCACATCCGCGGCGACGTCCGCGATCACTTGGGCGACGGGTGGGATCTGCTGGTGGTGGCGCACCCGCCCTGCACCCGCCTCTGTAATAGCGGCGTCCGCTGGCTCAAAGAGCCGTCAAAAAAGCTTCCGCCGACTTACCCCGACCACGAACGCGAAGCTTTCGCTCGCATGTCGCGGGATGAGCGGCTGGCGTTCCTATGGTTCGATCTGGAGCGTGGGGTTGATCTTTTCGCGGCCTGCTGGCGGGCGCCAATCCCGCGTGTGGCGGTGGAAAACCCGATAATGAATCCATATGCAACAGTGCGGCTGCCGGCTGACCTGCCCAAGCCGCAGATCGTGCAGCCGTGGTGGTTCGGTGAGCCATTCTTCAAGGCGACGGGATTCTACCTGCGCGGCCTGCCGCCGCTGGCGCCGACGTGCCGTTTGACCCCACCCCGGCCGGGCACCGAGGAGCACAAACGCTGGTCGGCCGTCCACCGCGCGCCGCCCGGGCCGGACCGCTGGCGGTTCCGGTCGCGCACGTTCGCGGGCGTGGCCGACGCCTGCGCCGACCAGTGGGGCGGGTGGGCTGAGAAGGAGGCCGCGCATGGATAGCGCCGCAGAGCTGTCCAGCGCGGGCGCGAGGAGGGAGGGGTAGATGAGCCGCAGCAGGTTTCGCCAGTCCGACGTGACGCGCGCCATCAAGGGGGCCCTTGAAGGCGGCATGACGGTTGCCCGTTGCGAAATCACCGCTGATGGGTCCATCGTCATCACAACGGAGTCGGCGGCTAGTGCGCAAGCCGACCCATTTGAGGCGTGGAGGGCCAGAAAGGGTGCGCGTCGTGCTGAAAGGCCTGCATAAAGTCAGCCGCCGCTTGGCGGATGGCAGCGCGCGCCTGCATTACTACGCATGGCGGGGCGGCCCGCGTATGGATGCCGCGCCCGGGACACCGGAATTCGTTTCCGAGTTCCGGCGGCTCACGGCAGATCGGGACGATCACGCAAAGCGATACGAGGGCCAGTTTCAGCAGATCATCAACGACTACCAGCGCAGCCCCGCCTTCCTCGATCTCGCCAGGTCTACCCGGGACGGGTACAAGCGCCGCATCCGCAAAATCGAGGCGGAATATGGGGATATGCCGGTTGGCGCCATCGCAAGCCCGGCGTTCCGAGGCGACATACTCGACTGGCGAGACGGCATGGCGGTCAAGGGCGCGCGGGAGGCAGATTATACCTTCGCGGTGCTGGCCCGGATCTTGTCGTGGGCGCATGACCGCAGGCGCATACCGATCAACCCGGCAGAGAGGCCCGGCAGGCTCTCGCGCGGCAGCCGCGCGCACATCGTCTGGACTGAGGCGGAGGTCAGCGCATTTTTCGCCGTCGCCCCGCCACATGTGGCCCTGCCGTTTCGCATCGCCCTCGATACCGGCCAGCGTGAGGGCGACATCCTGCGGCTGACATGGGCAGCCTATGACGGATCACGGATCATGGTGCGGCAAAGCAAGACCGGCACACATCTGGCGATCCCAACCACCACAGACCTGCGGTCACATCTGGACGCCGCTAAGGCAAGCCGCGGCACTGCGCTGACGATCTGCACCACATCCCGCGGCAGACCCTGGACGCTGGACGGCTATCAGACCAGCTTCGCCAAAGCGCGGGCGGCTGCCGGGATCGAGGGGCGAACATTCCACGATTCCCGCGGCACGGCGGTCCTCCGGCTGGCGCAGGCGGGGTGCAGCATCCCCGAAATTTACGCCATCACCGGACACGACCCAAAGTCAGCCGAGGCGATCCTTGCCAAGCACTATCTCAGCCGCGATGCGACGCTGGCAGAGTCGGCGATCCGAAAGCTGGACGAGCACAAGACCGGAACGCAAACTGTAAACGGTGGTGTAAACGGGTCCATCGAGGCAGGTTGCCACGCAGAAAAAGAACCCAAGAAATCAAAGGGAAGTTGTGGTGGCGAGGGGGGGACTCGAACCCCCGACCCCGTGATTATGAGTCACGTGCTCTAACCTGCTGAGCTACCTAGCCACTGGTGGCTGCTACGTAGTGAAGCGATGCAGGGGCGTCAAGGGAAAAAGGCGCGCGGCTTGACAGGCGGCGCGGGGGCGGGCGAGCCTTGCTGCGGGCGGCTCGGCAGGGGGCTGGCGATGCGCGGGGGAATGGTGCTGATGGCGGTCCTGGCGCTGGCGGGGTGCCTTGGCCGGCATCCTGCGGGCGACGGCATCGCGCGGCTGCTGGCAGGCCGCACCGTGGCCTTCGACCTGCCCGAATCCCTGCACGGCACCGGGGCGAAGGCGGAAACCCAGACCTGGCGGGCGGACGGGACGACGACCTACGGTTTCCGCCCCTGGCTGGTGCCGCAGAGCCTGAGCCCGCGCGAGGGACGCTGGTGGGTCGAGGGCAACCGCTATTGCCAGACCTTCGCCCCCCGCCCCGACCGGGGCGTGCCGACCTGCTATCACCTGCGCGTCACCGAAGAGGGGCGGCGGATCGAATTCGACGCGATCCGGGACAGCCTGATCGTGATCTTCGACCTCAGCCGGGCGGGGCGGTTCGTGGATTAGGCCCCCTGCCACGCGGATGGCCGGGTGGAGAGGGCGGAAGCGCGCCGCGCGGGGATATTTAAGGACAGAAAGCGCAGAACGGTCGGCCGAGAGCAGACCCTTGTCCACCTTCCATCCCAAGGCATCCCCCCAGGGGCGCCGCCCCGCCTATTCGGCCGCAGCGCTTTGCGGTTCGACCAGCGCCACGAGATCCAGCATGATCCGGTTCAGCTCGAAATCCTTCGGCGTATAGACCGCGGCCACGCCAAGGGCGCGCAGGTGGTCGGCGTCGTCCTCGGGGATGATGCCGCCCACGGTGACGGGGATATGGCCGAGGCCCGCGACGCGCATCCGGTCCATCACCTCGGTGATCAGGGGAATATGGCTGCCCGAGAGGATGGACAGCCCCACGACATGCGCCTGCTGTTCCGCCGCCGCGGCGACGATTTCGGCGGGCGTCAGGCGGATGCCTTCGTAATGGATGTCCATCCCGCAGTCGCGGGCGCGCGCCGCGATCTGTTCGGCGCCGTTGGAATGGCCGTCGAGCCCCGGCTTGCCGACCAGGAACTTCAGCCGCCGGCCGAGGCGGGTGGACACCGCATCGACCGCCTCGCGGATCGGCTCCAGCCCCTCGGTGCGGTTCGACGGGCTGCGGGATACGCCCGTGGGGCCGCGGTACTGGCCGAAGGCGGCGCGCACCATGTCGCCCCATTCGCCGGTGGTGGCCCCGGCCCTGGCGGCGGCGATGGAGGCCGGCATGATGTTTTCCCCCGACAGCGCGGCCGCGCGCAACCTGTCCAGCGCGGCCGTCACCGCCGTTTCGTCGCGCGCGGCGCGCCAGGCCTGCAACCGGGCGATCTGGTCGCGTTCGGCGGCCTCGTCCACCACCATGATCGCGCCGTCGCCGGTGGTCAGCGGCGAGGGTTCGGTCTGGGTGAAGCGGTTGACGCCCACCACCACGGTCTCGCCCCCCTCGATCCGCCCGATGCGTTCGGCGTTCGACTCGACCAGCCGGCCCTTCATGTATTCGATCGCCGCGACCGCCCCGCCCATGGCGTCGATCTGGCGCAGTTCGGCGCGCGCGCCTTCCTTCAGTTCGGCCACCTTGCGGTCCACCGCCGGGTTGCCGTCGAAAAGGTCGTCGTATTCCAGCAGGTCGGTTTCATAGGCGAGGATCTGCTGCATCCGCAGCGACCATTGCTGGTCCCATGGCCGCGGCAGGCCGAGCGCCTCGTTCCACGCCGGCAGCTGCACCGCCCGGGCGCGGGCCTTTTTCGACAGCGTGACCGCCAGCATCTCGATCAGGATGCGGTAGACGTTGTTTTCCGGCTGCGGTTCCGTCAGGCCGAGGCTGTTCACCTGCACGCCATAGCGGAAGCGGCGGTATTTCGGATCCTCGACCCCATAGCGTTCGCGGCAGATTTCATCCCACAGGTCGCCGAAGGCGCGCATCTTGCACAGTTCGGTGACGAAGCGGATCCCGGCGTTCACGAAAAAGCTGATCCGCCCCACCATGTCGGGGAAATCCGCCGCCGGAACCTTGCCGCGCAGATCGTCCAGCACCGCCTGCGCGGTGGCCAGCGCATAGGCCAGTTCCTGTTCCGGCGTCGCCCCCGCCTCTTGCAGGTGATAGGAACAGACGTTCATCGGGTTCCATTTCGGCAGATGCTTCTGCGTATAGGCCGCAACGTCGGTGATCATCCGCAGCGACGGTTTCGGCGGGCAGATATAGGTGCCGCGCGACAGGTATTCCTTGATGATGTCGTTCTGCACCGTGCCTTGCAGCGCGGCGACATCCGCCCCCTGTTCCTCGGCCACCGCGATGTAGAGCGCCAGCAGCCACGGCGCCGTGGCGTTGATCGTCATCGAGGTGTTCATCTGTTCCAGCGGGATCGCGTCGAACAGCATCCGCATGTCGCCCAGATGGCTGACCGGCACGCCGACCTTGCCCACCTCGCCCCGGGCCAGTTCGTGGTCGCTGTCATAGCCCGTCTGCGTGGGCAGATCGAAGGCGACCGACAGGCCGGTCTGGCCTTTGGCAAGGTTCATGCGGTAGAGCGCGTTGGAGGCGGCCGCGGTCGAGTGCCCGGCATAGGTACGAAACAGCCAGGGCTTTTCCTTGCGCGGGGCGGGGGCGGGATCGGACATGGGCTCTCCTGACGGGCAAGCAACATTGTTACCTTCGACTGTAGATACCGGACATATTATGGCCCTGTCAATTCGCTGCGTTGCGGCATCCACGCCCGGGGGGCAGCGATGAGCGGGGTGGTGGCAATCCCGGTCTGGCTGCTGGCGCTGATCCTGGCCTTTGCCGCCGTCACCTTCGCCTCGCATTTCCTGTTCCCCTCGGTGCGCTGGTTCCTGCGGCGGCGGATGGAACGGGCGGTGGCGCGGATCAACCGGCGGCTGCAACGGCCGGTGGAGCCGTTCAAGCTGCTGGAACGCCATGACCGGGTGTTGCGGCTGGTCTACGACCCGCAGGTGCTGGCCGCCGCCGTGCGCCATGCCCGCGATACCGGCATGCCCGAAGAGGTCGCCCTGCAACGCGCCACCCGCTATGCGCGCGAAATCGTGCCGGGCTTTTCCGCCACGATCTATTTCGGCATCGCGGTGCGGCTGGCGCGCTGGCTCAGCCGGGTGCTGTACCGGGTGCAGGTGTTTTCCGCCGACAACCCGGCGCTGCGCGGCATCGACCCCGAGGCGACGGTGGTGTTCGTGATGAACCACCGCAGCAACATGGATTACGTGCTGGTCACATGGCTCGCCTCGCGCCGCATGACCCTTTCCTATGCGGTGGGCGAATGGGCGCGGGTCTGGCCGCTGAGCTTTCTCATCCGCGCGATGGGGGCCTATTTCATCCGGCGGCGCGACAACGATCCGCTCTACCGCAAGGTGCTGGAACGCTATGTGCAGATGGCAACGGCAGAGGGCGTGGCGCAGGCGATCTTTCCCGAAGGCGGGCTCAGCCTCGACGGGCGGGTGGGCGCGCCGCGGTTGGGGCTGATCGGCTATATCCACGACGGTTTCGCGCGCGGCGGCGGGCGGGACGTGGTGTTCGTGCCCGTGGGCCTCAGCTACGACCGCGTGCTGGAGGATCGCCTGCTGACCGAGGCCGCCGCCACCGGCCAGCGCCGGTTCCGCGCCCGGCCCTGGACGATCGCGCGGTTCGTCGGGCGGATGGCATGGCGGGGCCTGCGCGGGCGGTTCGGCGGTTTCGGCACGGTGGGGGTCAGCTTCGGCACGCCCGTTTCGCTGCGCCGGCTGCTGGCCGAGGCGCCGGGGACGGATGTGGCCGCGCTGGCCGACCGGCTGATGGCGGGGGTGCGCCGCGTGGTGCCGGTGCTGCCGGTGCCGCTGGTCGCCGCCGCCATCGCCGGGGCGGGGCCCGGGGGGCTGACGGAAACCGCGCTGCCCGAAACCCTCGCCGCCCTGCGCGACCGCCTGCGCACGCAGGGCGCCACCCTCGCCGTGGGGATGGAGGATACCGCCACGCTGGCCGCCGCGGCGCTGCGCCCGCTGGTGTCGCGCGGGATCGTCACCCGGCAGGACGGGCGCCTGCTGGCCGCGCCGGGGGCCGGGGCGCTGCTGGCCTTTCATGCCGCGCCGGTGCTGCAACATCTGCAAGAGGCGTGACCCTGCGGCAGATCATGCTGCAACTGCAGGGTTATAATCTTTCAACCTCACAATCATGTCTGTTGCATTATTACGCGCAGGAATTTATCCATCGGCATAGGCACCCACGATTCTGCGGTGCGGCACCGTTCCTGACCGGAGGCCCCGATGGCACTCGATACGCAACAGGGCATCGTCGCCTATGACGCGCCCAAGAAAGACCTCTACGAGATCGGCGAGATGCCGCCCCTCGGCCATGTGCCCAAACAGATGTACGCCTGGGCGATCCGGCGCGAGCGGCATGGCGAACCCGACAAGTCGTTTCAGGTCGAGGTCGTCGACACCTGGAAGATCGACAGCAACGAGGTGCTGGTCCTGGTGATGGCCGCCGGCGTCAACTACAACGGCGTCTGGGCCGGGCTCGGCGTGCCGATCAGCCCCTTCGACGGCCACAAGCAGCCCTACCACATCGCCGGATCCGATGCCGCGGGCATCGTCTGGGCCGTGGGCGACAAGGTGAAACGCTGGAAGGTGGGCGACGAGGTGGTCGTGCACTGCAACCAGGACGACGGCGACGACGAGGAATGCAACGGCGGCGACCCGATGTTTTCGCCCAGCCAACGCATCTGGGGATATGAAACCCCCGATGGCAGCTTCGCCCAGTTCACCCGCGTGCAAGCGCAGCAGCTGATGCCCCGCCCCCGGCATCTGACGTGGGAAGAATCGGCCTGCTACACCCTGACGCTCGCCACCGCCTACCGGATGCTCTTCGGCCACGAACCCCATGACCTGAAACCCGGCCAGAACGTGCTGGTCTGGGGCGCGTCGGGCGGGCTCGGGTCTTTCGCGATCCAGTTGGCGAATACCGCCGGGGCGAATGCGATCGGGGTGATTTCCGACGAATCGAAGCGCGATTTCGTCATGGGCCTCGGCGCCAAGGGCGTGATCAACCGCAACGAGTTCAAATGCTGGGGCCAGCTGCCCAAGGTCAACAGCGAGGAATACAACATCTGGCTGAAAGAGGCGCGCAAGTTCGGCAAGGCGATCTGGGACATCACCGGCAAGGGCGTCAGCGTCGACATGGTGTTCGAACATCCCGGCGAGGCGACCTTCCCCGTGTCCACCCTCGTGTGCAAGAAGGGCGGCATGGTGGTGATCTGCGCCGGCACCAGCGGGTTCAACTGCACCTTCGACGTGCGCTACATGTGGATGCACCAGAAACGCCTGCAAGGCAGCCATTTCGCCCATCTGAAACAGGCGAGCGCGGCGAACAAGCTGATGTGCGAACGCCGGCTGGACCCCTGCATGTCAGAGGTCTTTCCCTGGGCCCAGATCCCCGAGGCGCATACGCTGATGCTGCGCAACAGGCACAAGCCGGGCAACATGGCGGTGCTGGTGCAGGCCCCGCGCGCCGGCCTGCGCACCTTCGAGGACACGCTGGAGGCCAGCCGCGCCTGACCGCGCCCGGCCTTCCCTGCCCCGCCGCGCGCGCCCGCGGCGGGCATCTTCTTGCAGAACCTGCCCCATTTTCTGTCCGGAAATATCCCCGCCGGAGGCGCAGCCATCCGCCCCGGCCATCGGGTCGAAAATCTTCCCCGCTTGAGCCAAATCAAGGCGCGCGAGCCGGTTTCCTGCCAGCGTCGCCCCATAACCGGGCGCGAACGGGAGGGATTCGGGATGATGATGGAACGCTTGCGCAACCTGCTGTACCGCTGGCGCAGCCTCGACGAACTCGACAAGCTGGGGGAACGCGAACTGGCCGATCTGGGCCTGTCGCGCTATGAACTGGAAGAGCTTGTCACCATGTCGCCCGAGGTGCCCGAGCGGATGGCGCGCATGGCCGCCGTTTTCGGCCTGACGGTCGAGGACATCCGCGCCCTGCGCAACGAATACCTCGAACTGCTGGAAAACTGCGGCCATTGCGACGCGGTGGGGCAATGCCGGCACATGCTCGACGCCGGCACCGCACAGCCCGGCAATGTCGGCTTCTGCCCCAACGCGGCATTCTACCGCGCAAAGGCCGCCCGCCCCGAGGGCTGAGCCGATTTCCACATGACGCGCCCGGCCCCCCGTGATACGGGGGGCCGATGACCGATATTCCGTCGAAGCAGGACATTCTCGACTGGCTCGCCGCGCATCCGACCGAAAGCGGGCGGCGCGACATCGCGCGCGCCTTCGGCATCAAGGGCGCGGCGCGGGCCGACCTGCGCCGGCTGCTGAACGAGATGGCCGAGGAAGGCGCGCTGGCCCGCCGCAAGCGCAGCTACCGCGAGGCCGAACGCCTGCCCCCCGTCAGCGTGCTGGAGGTGACGGGCCCCGACGATCAGGGCGACCTGTTCGCCCGGCCCATGCAATGGGCAGGCACCGGCCCCGCGCCGCGCATCCTGATGATCCCCCGGCAGGGCGACCCCGCGCTCGGCCGCGGCGACAAGGTGCTGGCCCGGCTGACAGAGGTCGAGGGCGACGGCCACAGCCATGAGGGCCGCCTGATCCGCCGCATCGGCGGCGGGGGCGAACGCATCCTCGGCATCTTCCGCAAGGGGCCCGAGGGCGGGCGCATCCTGCCCATCGACAAGGGCGAGGACAAGGAATGGCTCGTCCCCGCCGACGCGACCGAGGGCGCGAAGGATGGCGAACTGGTCGAGGCCGAACGCGCCGGGCCCAAGGGCCGCATGGGCCTGCCGCGCGCGCGCATCGTGGCGCGCCTCGGCGATCCGGCGGCGCCGCGCGCGGTGTCGCTGATCGCCATCCATCAGCACGGCATCCCCGATGTCTTTCCCGACGCCGCGCTGGCAGAGGCCGAAGCCGCCGGCCCCGCGCCTTTGGGCGAGCGCGAGGATCTGCGCCACCTGCCGCTCGTCACCATCGACCCCGCCGATGCCCGCGACCGCGACGATGCGGTCTGGGCCCATGCCGATGACGATGCGACGAACCCCGGCGGGCATGTGATCTGGGTCGCCATCGCCGATGTCGCCCATTACGTCCGCCCCGGGTCCGCGCTGGACCGCGAGGCGCGGCGGCGCGGCAATTCCACCTATTTCCCCGACCGCGTGGTGCCGATGCTGCCCGACCGGCTGTCGGGCGATCTGTGTTCGCTGCACGAAGGGGTGGACCGGCCCTGCATGGCCGTGCGCATGAAGATCGACGCGCAGGGGCAGAAGCTGTCGCACCGCTTTACCCGCGGGATGATGAAATCCGCCGCCGCGCTGGCCTATGAAGAGGTGCAGGCCGCGCAGGACGGCGCGCCCACAGACCGCACCGCACCGCTGATGGCAGAGGTCATCGCGCCGCTTTACGCCGCCTATGCCGCGCTGACCCGTGCCCGCAGCCTGCGCCAGCCGCTGGATCTGGACCTGCCGGAACGGCGGATCGAACTGTCGCAGGACGGCCGCGTGGTATCGGTCGCCTTCCGCGAACGGTTCGACGCGCATCGGCTGATCGAGGAATTCATGGTGCTGGCCAATGTCGCCGCCGCCGAGGAACTCGAACGCCTGCGCCGCCCGCTTCTGTACCGCGTGCACGAGGAACCGAGCCCCGAGAAACTCGACGCGCTGCGCGAGGTGGCAGAGGCATCGGGCTTCACGCTGGCCAAGGGGCAGGTGCTCAGGACCGCGCATCTGAACAGCCTTCTGGCGCAGGCCGAGGGCACGGATTTCGACGAATTGCTGAACATCTCGACCCTGCGGTCGATGACGCAGGCATACTACCACGCGCAGAACCTCGGCCATTTCGGGCTGGCCTTGCGCAGCTACGCACATTTCACCTCGCCCATCCGGCGGTATTCCGACCTGATCGTGCACCGCGCGCTGATCCTCGGGCACGGTTGGGGCGATGACGGGCTGTCGGCGCAGGACATGGAACAGCTGGAAGAAACCGCCAAGCTGATTTCCGATACCGAACGGCGCAGCATGGCCGCCGAACGCGACACGACCGACCGTTATCTGGCCGCCTGGCTGTCGGAACGGGTGGGGCATGAATTCGCCGGCCGGATTTCCGGGGTACAGCGGTTCGGCCTGTTCGTGAAGCTGGACGAAAGCGGGGCGGACGGGCTGATCCCCATCCGCTCCATCGGGCGCGAGTTCTTCCATTTCGACCCCGACAGCCAGACGCTGATGGGGGCGGACACGGGCCTGACGCTCGGCATCGGCCAGCGCGTCACCGTCCGGCTGGCAGAGGCCGTGCCGCTGACCGGGGGCCTGACGCTCGACCTGCTGGAGGTCGAGGATCGCGGGCTTCCCGGCGGCCGGCCCGCGAAACGGGGCCGCACCCCGGGGCGCAAGGCGGGCAAGGCCGCAAAGGCCGCCGCCAAGTCGCGCAAGGTGCTGCGGCGGCGCAAGTAACCGCCGGCCCGACGCGCGGCCCTTTGCGGGCCGCCCGTTTCACGCTAGACTGCCGCAAAACGAAAAACGGGCAGAGGCAATCGGGTAGCGTCATGCGGCAATGGATCATGCTTACAGGGCTTTCGGCGGCCATGCTGCCGGTGGGATGCGGTTTCGCGGGGCCGACGGTGGAAAGCTCACCCCGCCCCATGCCGCGCGCGCAGGTGACGCCGGCCAGCCTGCCCGCGGCCCCCAACCCCGGCTTCGACCGTTGGGTGCAGGGCTTCCGCCCCCGCGCGCTGGCGCAGGGGATCAGCCCGGCGACCTTCGACCGTGCGCTGGCGATCGCCTGGTACGACCCCGAGATCATCGCCCGCGACCGCAGGCAGGCCGAATTCACCAAGACGATCTGGGAATATCTCGACAGCGCGGTGTCCGACACGCGCATCGCCAACGGGCAGAAGGCGCTGGCCGAACATGGCCGGGTGCTGACCCAGATCGAGGCGCGCTATGGCGTGGACAAAGAGGTCGTGGCCGCCGTCTGGGGGCTGGAAAGCGCCTATGGCGCCCATCGCGGCACCACGCTGATCATCCCGGCGCTGGCCACGCTGGCCTATGACGGGCGGCGCGGCGCGTTCTTTGAAGAACAGCTGATCGCGGCGCTGAAGATCCTTCAGGCCGGCGACACCGACCCGCGCCACATGACCGGAAGCTGGGCCGGCGCGATGGGTCATACCCAGTTCATCCCGACCTCCTATCTGGCCTATGCGGTGGATTTCACCGGCGACGGGCGGCGCGACATCTGGTCGGACAACCCGGCCGATGCGCTCGCCTCCACCGCCGCCTATCTGGCGCGGCACGGCTGGACGAAGGGCCAGCCCTGGGGGGTCGAGGTCACGTTGCCCCGCGGTTTCAACTATGCGCTGGCGGGCAAGAAGACGAAGAAATCCGTGGCCGACTGGCAGGCGCTCGGCGTGCGCACGGCGGCGGGCGGGCGGCTGCCGGACCATGGCGCGGCCTCGATCCTGCTGCCGGCGGGGGCGCGGGGCGTGGCGCTGATGATCTTCGGCAACTTCTCGGTCATCGGGCGGTACAACAACGCCGACAGCTATATCATCGGCGTGGGCCATCTGTCCGACCGGCTGAAGGGCGGGGGCGCCTTCCGCACCCCCTGGCCCCGCGGCGACCGCGCGCTGGTGGCGGAGGAACGGAAGGAATTGCAGGAACGCCTGACCCGTGCGGGCTATGACACCGGCGGGGCGGACGGCAAGATCGGCCCCAACACGCTTGCCGCCATCGCGCGCTATCAGGCGGCGGCCGGGCTGGTGCCGGACGGCTATCCCTCGCTCGATCTGCTGAACCGGCTGCGGTAGGGCGGGGGTATTCAGCCCGCCGCCGGGCCGGGCGGGGCAACTCCACCGGCATCGCGGCGGCGAAGGCACGCGCCTTCGCCAGCCACAGCGGCGGGTTGACGGTCGATCGCCCTACACAGGCCAATCCGGCTTGCGCTTGTCCAGGAAGGCGCAGATGCCCTCGTCGGTGTCGCGCAGCATCATGTTCTCGGCCATCACCCGGCCGGCATAGGCATAGGCCCCGGCCGTATCCATCGCGGCCTGTTCGTAGAACGCCTGCTTGCCGATCCGCACCGCCGCCCCCAGCTTGCCCGCCACGCTCCGCGCCAGACCGGCCGTTTCCTCCGACAGGCCCTTGGCAGGCACGACGCGGTTGACAAGGCCGAGCGCCAGCGCCCGGTCGGCGTCGATGAAGGCGCCGGTGGTCAGCATCTCGAACGCCGACTTGCGCGGGATGTTGCGGGTCAGCGCCACCATGGGGGTGGAACAGAAAAGCCCGATGTTCACCCCGTTCACCCCGAACCGCGTGCCTTCGGCCGCCACGGCCATGTCGCAGCTGGCGACCAGCTGGCACCCCGCGGCGGTGGCGATGCCGTGGACCTCGGCGATCACCGGCTGCGGCAGGCGGGGGATCGCCTGCATGACGGCGGCGGCGCGGGCGAACAACTCGCTGAACCACGCCCGCCCGCCATCGGCGGACCGGCGCGCGGCCTGCATCTCGCGCAGGTCATGACCGGCGCAGAAGGCCTTGCCCTCGCCCCGCAGCACCACGGCGCGGATTGCGGTGTCGCCCTCCAGCCGGGCAAAGGCCTCGGCCAGCGCCGCCAGCATCGGCACGGACAGCGCGTTCAGCGTTGCCGGCGCCGTCATCGTCAGGGTCGCCACCGCGCCCTCGTCACGTCGCGTCAGAAGGGTCTGTGTCATCTTGCCACCATCCAGCTTTGCGGAAAGCATAGCAAAGCACAGGCAAAGGGAAAGATAATGACTTCGGCACTGGCGATGGATATCGAGGGGCTGCATGCCTTCATGGCGCGCGAGTTCGGGCAGGTGGCCGGGGATCTGCGGGTGGAGTCGCTGACGCCGGACGGGCTGCACCTGCGGCTTGTCGTGGACGACCGCCACCTGCGCCCGGGCGGCACGGTGTCGGGGCCGACGATCTTCATGCTGGCGGATGTGGCCTTCTACCTTGCGATCCTGTCGCGGATCGGGCCGGTGGCGCTGGCGGTGACGACGGGATGCAGCATCGACTTCATGCGCAAACCCGCCGCCGGCCGCCCCCTGATCGCCGAGGCGCGGCTGCTGAAACTGGGCCGCGTGCTGGCGGTGGGCGACGTGCTGGTCCATTCCGAGGGCACCCCCGCCCCGGTGGCGCGCGCCGGGATGACCTATTCGATCCCGCCCGCGCGGGGCTGAGGGGCGGGGCGGGCCCCGTCCTGCGGCCATCGCCCCTTTCGCGCGCCCGGTGCCCGTGGCTGCTGTCGGCAGCCTCCGGCGGGAGTATTTGGGAAAAGGTGAAGCCCCTTCGCCGCAGGGATCCGCCGCCCGCCTTTCACCGTGATCCAAATATCCCCGCCGGAGGCTCCCGCCCCCTCCACCGGCAATCCGGCCGGGCGGGTGCGCACCATCGCCGCCAGACCGTGGGCGGCGTTTGCTACGGCCTGCGTCCATCTGCCCGCGCCCGGCAGGGAAAGGACAACGCGACCACTCAACCGGGAGCAACCACAGCCCCTGCGTCCGCAGGCCGGGGCTTACCCCGGTCTGGCGGCCCGCGGCGCGATCCCGCCTTTGCCGGCGGGAACGGGCGTCACGCGGTGGGGGGATCCTCGGCCGGGGGCTCGGCCGCCGGGGGCTCTGCTGCCGGGGGTTCGGGTTCTGCGGCCTCGGGCGGGGGCAATTGCGGGACGGGGCGGCTGAAATTGCCCTGCACCTGCGCCCCCGATTCGATCAGCAGCACCTCTGCCATCACATCGGCATCGAGCTGCGCCGCCGCGCGCAGCGTCAGGCGGACGGTCGAGACCTCGCCCTTGATCCGCCCGCGCACCTCGACCTGACCGGCAGTGACCTTGCCCGACACCTCGCCGTCATGGCCGATCAGCACCGACTGCGCCGTCACCTCGCCGTCGATGATGCCATGCACCTCGATCAGCCCCTCGCTGGCGACGATGCCGGTCACGCGCAGGTCGGCGGCCAGCACCGACCGCTGCCCCGTCACGCCGTGCCCCGTGCCATGCCCCGCACCGGCACCCCCCGCCGTCCCCTGCCCCGCGGGCGGCACACGTTCATCCTGCGACCTCGAAAACATCCTGACTCCTCCGGGCGCGCCCGGCGCCCCTATCCGGCGGCCCGAAGGCCATCGCCGGCGATTGAGCGGCACCAGCCCGCCACGGTCAAGCCCTTAGCGGCGCCTGCGGCAAGAACGGCGGCCCGTTGGGCGCCACTCCGCCGGGGTGGGCGGGGTTGACATGCCGCGCGGGCCGGCGGACGGTGCCCCGGGGCACGGAGGACAGCATGCCACGCAAGGACCGTATCGACCTGACCGGCGCCGTTGTGCTGGCCTCGCTTTCCATCATCTTCGCCTTCAACCAGATCTCGATCAAGTACATCAACGACGGATTCCAGCCGATCTTCGGCGCGGCGCTGCGGTCTGTCCTTGCGGCGGGGTGCATCTGGCTGTGGATGCGCGCGCGCGGGCATTCGACCGCGATCGCGCCGGGGACGGTGCGGCTCGGCCTCCTGCTCGGGCTGGTCTATGCGGCGGAGTTCGTCTGCATCTTCCTGTCGCTCGACCATACCACGGTGACGCGGGGCACGGTGATCCTTTACACCATGCCGATGTGGATGGCGCTGATCGCCCATTTCGTGATCCCGGGCGAACGGATGACCCCGCGCAAGGCAGCGGGGCTGGCGCTGGCCTTTGGCGGCATGGCGCTGGCGGTGATCGACCCCGAACGCGGCGCGGGCGGGGGCAGCATCGCGGGCGATGCGCTGATGCTGGGGGGCGCGCTTCTGTGGGCCTGCCTGACGCTGCTCAGCCGCACGGCGGGCGCGCGGGGGATGTCGTCGGAAATGCAGGTGCTGTGGATGCAGGCGGTGTCGGTGCCGGTGCTGCTGGTGGCGTCCTTCGCCTTCGGCCCGTTCCTGCGCGACCCCACGGTGGGGGAAATCGGCTGGCTGGTCTTCGCCGCGGTGGTCGTGGTCGCGGGCGGATTCATGATCTGGTTTTCCATGCTGGCGATCTATCCCGCCTCGGGGGTGGCGAGCTTCACCTTCCTCACCCCCGTTCTGGGGCTGGTGCTGGCCTGGGCGATGCTGGGCGAACCGCTGAGCCTTGCGCTGATCGCGGGCGGTGCGCTGGTGCTGGCGGGGCTGGTGCTGGTGAACCGGCCCGGGCGTCAGGTGCCGCAGAAGGTGCGCCGGACGACCTGATCCGCCAGCGGCGCTGTGCGGAAGGGGCTGTCGGGCGGGGCGCCGAAAGGGTCCGCCAGCGCGGCATGCAGCCGGTGGAAGGGGGCGAAATCGCCCGCCACGGCGGCGGTGATCGCCTCTTGCACCCGGTGGTTGCGGGGAATGACGGCGGGGTTCGCCGCGGCCATGCGCGCCTCAGCCCCCTCCATGCCGCCGGGTTCCTGCGCCAGCCGCGCCTGCCAGCCCCCGGCCCAGGCGTCGAAAGCCGCACCGGCCACGAATTCGTCGCGCGCGGTGCCCTCTGCCAGCCCGCGGAAGGCGCGGGTGAAATCGGCCTCTTCCGCCGCCATCAGATCGAGGAGGCCACCGATCAGATCCTCGTCCTCTGCCCGCGCCGCGGCGAGCCCGATCTTGGCCCCGAACCGGGCCAGCCATTCGGCCTGATAGATCCCGGCGAAGGCATGCACCGCCTCTGTCGCCAGCGCCACGGCGCGGGTCTCGTCCGGGTCGATCAGCGGCAGGAGGCAGCTTGCCAGTTGCGCCATGTTCCAGACCGCGATCTGCGGCTGGTTCGACCAGGCATAGCGGCCGTAACTGTCGATCGAGGAAAACACCCGGTCCGGGTGGAACACGTCCATGAAGGCGCAGGGGCCATAGTCGATCGTCAGCCCGCCGACATGGGCGTTGTCGGTGTTCATCACCCCGTGGATGAACCCCAGGGCCATCCACTGCGCCACCAGCCGCGCCTGCGCCGCCACCGCCGCCTGCAACAGGCCGAGCGCGCCTTCCGCCCCGGGGTGGTGGCGGGCGATGGCCATATCGGTCAGCAGGCGCAGCGCCTCGGTATCCCCGCGGGCGGCGAAATACTGGAAGGTGCCGACCCGGATATGCGAGGACGCCACCCGGCACAGCACCGCGCCGGGCAGCCGGCCTTCCTCGCGCCAGACGGGCTCGCCGGTGGTGACGGCGGCCAGCGCCCGCGTGGTGGGCACGCCGAGCGCCGCCATCGCCTCCGACGCCAGATATTCGCGCAGCACCGGGCCGAGCCAGGCCCGCCCGTCGCCCATGCGCGAAAACGGCGTGCGGCCCGCGCCCTTCAGCTGGATATCCCACCGCCGGCCGTCGGGGCCGAGGATTTCGCCCAGAAGGATCGCGCGGCCATCGCCCAATTGCGGCACCCATCCGCCGAACTGGTGCCCGGCATAGGCCTGCGCCAGCGGGTCGGCGCCCTTGGGGATGCGGTTGCCGGCAAAGACCTCGACCCATTCGGGGCGGGACAGTTCGGCTGGGTCGAGCCCCATTTCCGCCGCCAGCGCGGCGTTGACCGCCACCAGCCCCGGCACCGCCACCGGCGTGGGATGCTGGCGGGCATAGAACCGTTCCGGCAGGCGGGCATAGCTGTTGTCGAACCGCATCGGCACCCCGCTACGGGCCCTCGGCCGGGCCCCTATCCTGCATACGCCCGCAAGGGCGCGGTGTCACGGGCGGGGGGCGGCTATCCGCCGACGAACTCGTCGCGCGCATAGCCCTGGATGTACAGCAGCGCCGTCAGGTCGCCGTGGTTCACCCGCACCTCGCATTGCGCCGCGACCGCGGGCTTGGCGTGCAACGCCACCCCGGTGCCCGCCAGATGCAGCATGCCCAGATCATTCGCCCCGTCGCCCACCGCGATGGCCTCTGCCGGGGTGATGCCCAGGCGGGCGGTGAATTCCTCCAGCGCGGCGACCTTGGCGGCGCGGCCCAGGATCGGCTCGGCCACCCGGCCGGTCAACGCGCCGCCTTCGGCCAGCAGCGTGTTGGCGCGATGCGCGTCGAAGCCCAGATGCGCCGCCACCGCCGTGGTGAAGGCGGTGAACCCGCCGGATACCAGCAGCGCATAGCCGCCCTGCGCCTTCATCGTCGCGATCAGTTCGGCGCCCCCGGGGGTATAGGTGATACGCTCGGCCAGCACCTGCGCGATCACCGTTTCCGGCAACCCCGCCAGCAGGCCGACACGTTCCCGCAACGCGCCCTCGAAATCCAGCTCGCCATTCATCGCCCGCGCGGTGATCGCCGCCACCCGCGGCCCGACGCCCGCCAGATCGGCCAGTTCGTCGATGCATTCCTGCCCGATCATGGTGCTGTCCATGTCGGCGATCAGCAGCCGCTTGCGCCGCCCCTCTGCCCGCTGGACGATCAGGTCCACGCCGCGGGCCTGCAACGCCTCCCACACCTGCCAGCGGTTTTCCGGGATCGCGGGCAGCGGAAATTCCGCCGCCTCGCCCGGCGCCAGCCAGCGCAGCGCGCCGCCGCCCCAGGCATTGCGCAGCGATTCGGCGGTGGCGGGGTCGAGTTGGCCCCGGGCGGGCGCGGTCAGAAGCGTGGCGACGAACATGGGCAGGTCCGGTTGAGGGCTATCCGGGGCCATTTAGCGGCAATCCGCCGGGTTGGCCAGCGGCCACCGGCACCCCCGTTGACAGCCGCAGCCCGACCGCCGCATGGCCCGGGGTCAGGGCGCGAGCCCCGAGCTACAGCATCCGCAGAAGGAATCGCGCCATGAAGCTTGCCCTCACCCTTGCCGCCGCGCTGACCCTGCCCGCCGCGGCCCATGCCGCCGTCTCGGGCTTTCACGACAGCGCCGCGCAGATCGCCACCCTGTTGCAGTCCGAGGCGGTCGCGGACGCCCTGCGCCAGATGCCCGTGACGCAGGTCGAGCTGGAACGCACCCTCCCCGACGGCGTGCTGGTGTGGGAGGTCGAAGGCCCCGGCTGTTCCGTCGATGTCCGGCTGAAACCCCTGCCCCCGCAGGGCCCCGGCAGGACCACCTATGAAATCACCGGCATCGGCCCCTGCGACTGACCCTGCGGCGAACTGGCCCGCCCCGCAGATCGCCCTTGCGATTCTGCGGTAACAGGCGTATCCGCGATTTCGGGACACCCCTCCCCAACGAGGGGCGTTTATCTGGAAGGATACCATGACTGACGCCAAGACCCCGGCCGCGCGGCCGGCCAATCCGCGTTTCTCTTCTGGCCCCTGCGCCAAGATCCCCGGCTTTTCCTATGACCTGCTCGTCGACGCGCCGCTCGGCCGGTCGCATCGTGCCGCCGTCGGCAAGGCAAAGCTGAAAGAGGCGATCGACCTTACCCGCGAGATTCTGGGCGTGCCGGCGGACTACCGCATCGGCATCGTGCCCGGGTCCGACACCGGGGCGGTGGAAATGGCGCTCTGGTCGCTGCTTGGCGCCCGGCCGGTGGAAATGCTGGCCTGGGAAAGCTTTGGCGAAGGCTGGGTCACCGATGTGGTGAAGCAACTCAAGCTCGACGCGACCGTCCGCAAGGCCCCCTATGGCGAAATCGTGGATTTCGCCACGGTCGATTTCGACAAGGATGTGGTCTTCACCTGGAACGGCACCACCTCTGGCGTGCGGGTGCCGAATGGCGACAAGATCCCCGCGAACCGCACCGGGCTGACGATCTGCGACGCCACCAGCGCCGCCTTCGCGATGGACCTGCCGTGGGACAAGCTCGATGTCGTCACCTTCTCGTGGCAGAAGGTCCTGGGCGGCGAGGGCGCGCACGGGATGCTGATCCTGTCGCCGCGCGCGGTGGAACGGCTGGAAAGCCATACCCCCGCCTGGCCGCTGCCCAAGATCTTCCGCATGACCAAGGGCGGCAAGCTGATCGAGGGCATCTTCCAGGGCGAGACCATCAACACCCCCTCGATGATGGCGGTCGAGGATTACCTCGTCGCGCTGAAATGGGCGAAATCGGTGGGCGGGCTCAAGGGCCTGATCGCCCGGGCCGAGGCCAGCGCGGGCGCGGTGGCCGAATTCGTCGCCGCCCATGACTGGATCGAGAATCTCGCCAAGGACCCCGCGACGGCCTCGACCACCTCGGTCTGCCTGCGCTTCACCGATCCGCGCATCACCGACGGCGCCGCCTTCGCCAAGGCGGTGGCCAAGCGGCTGGAAAAGGAAGGCGTGGCGCTGGACGTGGGCGCCTATCGCGACGCCCCCCCCGGCCTGCGCATCTGGTGCGGCTCGACCGTCGAGACCGCCGATGTGAAGGCGCTGATGCCCTGGATCGAATGGGCGTTCGAGGCGGAAATCGCCGCGCTCTGACCCTTTCGCGACAGCCCCGGCCCCGCAGGCCGGGGCTTGCGTCCCCCCTTTCCACGAAGGAGCCCGACATGGCCCCCCGCGTTCTCGTTTCCGACGAACTTTCCGAAACCGCCGTCCAGATCTTCCGCGACCGTGGCGTCGAGGTCGACTACATGCCGAAGCTCGGCAAGGACAAGGAAAAGCTGGCAGAGATCATCGACCAGTATGACGGCCTCGCCATCCGTTCGGCCACGAAGGTGACCGAAAAGCTGCTGGAAAAGGCCACCAACCTCAAGGTCGTCGGCCGCGCCGGGATCGGCGTGGACAACGTGGATATCCCCGCCGCCTCCAAGCGCGGCGTGATCGTGATGAACACGCCCTTCGGCAACTCGATCACCACCGCCGAACATGCGATCGCCATGATGTTCGCCATTGCCCGGCAACTGCCCGAGGCCAGCGCCTCTACCCATGCCGGAAAGTGGGAAAAGTCCAAGTTCATGGGGGTCGAGCTGTTCAACAAGACCCTCGGCGTGATCGGGGCGGGCAACATCGGCGGCATCGTCTGCGACCGCGCGGTGGGGCTCAAGATGAAGGTCGTGGCCTATGACCCCTTCCTGTCGGAAGAACGGGCGAAACAACTGGGTGTGACCAAGGTCGAACTGGATGAATTGCTGGCCAAGGCCGATTTCATCACCCTGCATGTGCCGCTGACCGACAAGACCCGCAACATCCTGTCGCGCGAAAACCTTGCCAAGACCAAGAAGGGCGTGCGCATCATCAACTGCGCCCGCGGCGGTCTGGTGGACGAGGCGGCGCTGAAGGATGCGCTGGATTCGGGCCATGTCGCCGGCGCCGCGCTCGATGTGTTCGAGGTCGAGCCGGCGACCGAAAACGTCCTTTTCGGCCATCCCAATGTCGTCTGCACCCCGCATCTGGGCGCCTCGACCACCGAGGCGCAGGAAAACGTGGCGCTGCAGGTGGCCGAACAGATTTCCGACTACCTGCTGTCGGGTGCGGTGCAGAACGCGCTCAACATGCCCTCCGTCACCGCCGAGGAAGCCGCGGTGATGGGCCCGTGGCTGAAGCTGGCCGGCCATATCGGCGCCTTCATCGGCCAGATGACCGAAGAGCCGATCAAGGCCATCAACATCCTTTACGATGGCGCGGTGTCCGGCATGAACCTGCAGGCGCTGAACGCCGCCGTCATCGGCGGCGTGATGAAGGCGGCGAACCCCGAGGTCAACATGGTCTCCGCCCCGGTTCTGGCCAAGGAACGCGGCATCCAGATCTCGACCACCCGACAGGACAAGTCGGGCGTGTTCGACGCCTTCGTCAAGGTGACGATGATCACCGACAAGCGCGAACGGTCGGTGGCGGGCACCTGTTTTTCGGACGGCAAGCCGCGGTTCATCCAGATCAAGGGCATCAACATCGACGCCGAGGTCGGTGAGCACATGCTCTACACCACCAACGAGGACGTGCCGGGCATCATCGGGCTTCTGGGCGGCACGCTCGGCAAGCACGGGGTGAACATCGCCAACTTCACGCTCGGCCGCTCGGCCGTGGGCAAGGATGCGATCGCACTTTTGTACCTCGACCAGCCGATCGCCCCCGCGGTGGTGGCGGAACTGGAGGCGACGGGCAAGTTCCAGCAGGTCAAGCCGCTGGAATTCGACGGCGCCTGAGACGGACAAAGGGGGCGGCGGGCCGGCCGCCGCCCCTTTCTGACTGGAGGCGATCATGCGCAGCTATGTGATCGGCGATATCCACGGCCATCTGGATCTTCTGCAACGCGCGCATGACCGCATTGCCGCCGACCGCCGCGCGGTGGGCGACGATGCCGCGCCGGTGATCCATCTGGGCGATCTGGTGGACCGCGGCCCCGACAGCCCGGGGGTGATCGACTTCCTGCTGGAAGGCGCCGCCGCGGGCGCGCCCTGGGTGGTGCTGAAGGGCAACCACGACCGGCTGTTCACGGGCTTTCTCGACGATCCGAAACGGCAGGACGCGGGGCTGCGCGCGGAACTCAGCTACCTGCACCCCAAGATCGGCGGGGCGCAGACGCTGGCCTCTTACGGGGTGCGCGCGGCGGGGGACCGGCCGGTGGCCCCCGTCCATGCCGAGGCGCGGGCGGCCGTGCCCGCCGCCCACCGCGATTTCCTGACCGCCCTGCCCGCCATGCACCGGCATGGCGAGGTGCTGTTCGTCCATGCCGGCATCCGCCCCGGCGTCGCGCTGGCGAACCAGACCGAAACCGACCTGATCTGGATCCGCGAACCCTTCCTGTCCGACCCGCGCGATCATGGGGTTCTGGTGGTGCACGGGCATACCGCGCTCGACCGCGCCACGCATTACGGCAACCGCGTGAACCTCGATTCGGGGGCGGCCTATGGCGGGCCGCTGACCGCCGCGGTGATCGAGGGGCGCGATGTCTGGCTGTTGACCGAAGGCGGCCGCGTGGCGCTTAGGCCATAAGCGCCAGCCGCAGCAGGATCAGCGCGAAAAGCCCCGCCGTCACCCCCGCCAGCCGCCGCCGGTCGCGGGCGAAATCGGGGGCGCGGGCGAAATCGCCCACCGTGGCCAGCGTGGCGCCAAGGCCGGGGAACATCGCCCCCGACCGTTCCACCGCCCGCGCCCGCAACCGGAACAGCACGCGAAAGGCCAGCACGGCCCAAAGGGCAAAAACCACTCCGGTCGCGGTCAGCAGCAGCAGTTCCATTCCATCCTCTGCGCGGGGGTGCCCCGGCACCTTGCAGTTCCCGCGCCGCCCATGCAACAGTCGCGCGTCGGCATCCGCCCCGCCCGCAGCCATACCGCCGCCGGGCCGGGCCCCTGCCCCGACAACGCCGCCCGCAATGGGGCGGCCATTCCACGAGAGGTTTCACATGTCCCTGCGCATCAACGACATCGCCCCGAACTTCACCGCCAATTCGACCGAGGGGCAGATCACGCTGCACGACTGGATCGGCGACAGCTATGCCATCCTGTTCAGCCACCCGAAGGATTTCACGCCCGTCTGCACCACCGAATTCGGTGCCGTGGCGCAGCTTTCGGACGAATTCGCCAAGCGCAACACCAAGGTCGCCGGGATCTCTGTCGACCCGCTGGCGGAACACCTGCGCTGGAAGGCGGATATCGAGACCTATTCGGGCAAGCCCGTCACCTTCCCGATCTTCGCGGACGAGAATTTCGAGATCGCCAAGCTTTACGACATGCTGCCCGCCGATGCCGTGCTGCCCGACGGGCGCACGCCCGCGCATACCGCGACGGTGCGCACCACCTATATCATCGGGCCGGACAAGCGCATCCGGGTGATGCTGATCTATCCGATGTCGGTGGGGCGCAACTTTGCGGAAATCCTGCGCGCGCTGGATGCGGTGCGGGCGACCGACGGCGTGCCCTTCGCCACCCCGGCCGACTGGAAACTGGGCGATGACGTGATCATCGCGCTGTCGGTCTCGACCGAGGACGCCAGGGCCCGCTTCGGCGAGGTCGAGGTGGTCCTGCCCTACCTGCGCAAGATGAAAAGCCCGGCCTGATCTTAAGGCCGGTCGCCGACAGCACACCGTGCGGGCCGGGCGGGAACAGGAAACGCATCGCGTTTCCCCCGCCCGTTCGCGCGGGGGTGTCGTCAGGGACGGAGATGCCGGGCAACCCGGCCAGGCCAGCGCCTGCCCCGGCGGGCGAGAAGCGCCCGCCATGGGCGGGGCGGGCGCTGGCCGGGGGCTTGGGGCCCCCGGCCGGGGCAACTCCA
>NZ_JAVKPH010000043.1:0-25057 GCF_031432425.1 Ruixingdingia sedimenti
CCGTGCTCAACGGCTTCACCGCGCTCGGCACGCCCATCACAGAGGTCGCAGGATAAATCTGTCCGGGGAAAGGGGAAGTCCGATCAGCAGCCGATTTGTGCAACAGAGCCTATTCGGTGGACATGATGCGCATCAGCCCTTCTTC
Source organism: Ruixingdingia sedimenti (assembly GCF_031432425.1). Taxonomy (NCBI): domain Bacteria; kingdom Pseudomonadati; phylum Pseudomonadota; class Alphaproteobacteria; order Rhodobacterales; family Paracoccaceae; genus Ruixingdingia; species Ruixingdingia sedimenti. The sequence goes on from NZ_JAVKPH010000043.1 coordinate 146, forward strand.
AGGATCATTGCGTTGGAACAGTTGAGCGTCATGCCGCGGCCCGTCACCAGACAGACCTCGGCATCGGCGACCTGACGCGGGCCGCAAGCGCCGCGCATCTGGCGCACGCCCTCGACGACATGCAGCCACCCTTCCATATAGCTTTCCGACAGGTTGCCGCCGGCCGTGTTCACCGGCAGATCCCCGCCAAGCTGGATGCGGCCGCCCTCGACGAAGCTGCCCGCCTCTCCGACGCCGCAGAAGCCCGCATGTTCAAGCCAGAGCAGCACCGACATGGTGAAGTTGTCGTAAAGCTGCGCGACCTTGATGTCCTTCGGGCCGACGCCCGCCATCCTGTAGGCCGCGTTCAGCGCATCGCGCTGATGCGGCACATACCACCAGTCCTCGCGTTCGTTGTTGCGCGTCGTGTAGGCCTGCCCCATTCCGCTGATCGTGACCGGCGGCTGGCGCAGATCGCGGGCCCTTTCGGCCGAGGTGACGATCACGCAGACGCCGCCGTCCGAGATCAGGCAGCAATCGAGCAGGTGGAAGGGTTCCACCACCCAACGCGAATTCTGGTGGTCCTCGATCGTGATCGGCTTGCGCATGACCGCATCGGGATTGAGCGAGGCGTGATAGCGGCAGGCGACCGCCACCTCGGCCAGATGACGCGAGGTCGTGCCGTAAAGCGCCATGTGGCGCGAGGCGGCGATGGCCGAATTCGCCGCCGCGGCATACATGCCCCAGATCGCCCAGCTGTCGCCCCAGCCCGAAGGGCGGTTGAACCTGGATCCGCCGGTCTTGGCCGTATCGCCGAACACGCAGGCGACCGTGGTCGCAAGGCCCGCATTGATCGCCGCCACCGCGTTCTGGATCAGCGCCCCCGCCGTACCCCCGCCGAGCGACATCGAACCGGTATAGCGCGGGTCGATGCCCAAAGCCTCGCCCAGGCGCAGATAGTTCAGCGGGCCTTCCGGCGAGGTGGTCCCCGGCATGGTCAGCAGGCCGTCGATATCCTGCTTGCGCAGCCCGGCGTCATCCAGCGCGCGCTTGAACGCCTCGACCGCCAGCGTGATCGGCGTCGAGCCGGGCAGCGTACCCTGCGCCGTGGCCCCGACACCGGCGATAGCGAATTTGTCCCGCAGATCGGACATGTTGCCGCCTCTCCAGTTATTTCCCGCGAAACACGGGCTTGCGTTTTTCCTGAAAGGCCTTCCGGCCTTCGATGCGGTCTTGGGTGTCGCGCAGCGTGCCGAAGGCCAGCCGCTCCAGCGCCTGCCCCGCCTCCAGCGTGAGCCCCTCGCTGAGCCGCACCACCCGCTTGATGGCGCGCACCGACAGCGGCGCGTTCGCGGCGATCCTGCCGGCGAGCGCCATCGCCGCGGGCATCAGATCGGCACTGTCGTAAAGCCCGCTGACAAGGCCGATGCGATAGGCCTCGTCCGCATCGATCCGGTCGCCGGTCAGCATGAGCGTCATCGCCATCGACACCCCGACCGCGCGCGGCAGCCGCTGCGTGCCCCCCGCCCCCGGCATCGACCCCACACGCACCTCGGGCAGGCCGAACTGCGCGTTGCGCGATGCGATGCGGATGTCGCAGGCAAGCGCGATTTCCAGCCCGCCGCCCAGCGCATGCCCGTTGATGGCCGCGATGATCGGCTTGTCCATTTCCATCCCGGCAAGCAGATGGTCGGATTCCGCCCGCCCGAACGTCAGTTCGGCAAAGCTTTCGTCCGGCGGCATGGTCTTTTTCAGATCCGACCCGACGCAGAAGGCGCGATCCCCCGCCCCGGTCAGCACCGTCACCCGGATACGGTCGTCCCTGCCGATCTCGACCCAGGCCTCGCGCAGCGCGCGGCGCAGGTCGGGGTCGATGGCATTCATTGCGTCCGGGCGATCGAGGCGAAGTACCGCGACACCATCCTGAACCGAGATATCAAGGGACATGCCCGCTCCTTACCTGAGTTGTTCGCCCCGCACGGGCAGGAAACGCCGCCGCGTCCGCACCATGCAGCGCGCTGAAATCCGGTGCGATCCCCCGAACCGGACGCCCGCTGTCGGGTATGGATCCCCCCATGGCCGCCGCCGCCGGGCGCGCCGCGAAGCAGCCGCCCATCTGCGATCCGACGGCGCCACCCTCGCCATCGGGAAGGCTTTCGTCAAATGAGTAAAGCGCCCATATGGGTGATAAAATATCAATCCAAACGTGATTCGGCCGCGAAACGGCACCGCCATTTCCGTCAAGCCATTTCCCGGCACCGCCCGGCAGAAAAGGCGCCCGAACACCACCAGAAATTGCCCATACCAAGGGGGAGGGATCGGCCACATGTCCACCTCGACCCCCACAACGGTGTTCCGCCGCCCCACCGCACAGACCGGGAAAACACGGTCGTCACGGTTTCCAATAACTCACCTTCAGATGAGCAGAATTGGCTTGACCACCCCATGCCTCCCGCCAACTGTACAGGCCGCTGCAAGCGAAAGGATTGTCATGACCCTGCCTGCGTTCGAACACCGCCTTGCGGCGCATGTCCTGTCGGAACGGGCGGAACTCTGCGGCGCGGCAGAGCGTCACACCGTGCGCCGCGCGCTGCTCGACACCATAGCCTGCGCCGTGGCGGGCAAGCAGGAACCGGCTGCCCTTGTCGCCCGGACATATGCGCGCCGGCTGGCGCCCTCGGGCGGCGAGGCAAGCCTGTGGGCGGGCGGCGGCAAACTGCCGGTCGAACTTGCGGCATGGGTCAACGGGATCGAGGCCCATGTTCTCGATTTCGATGACGTTTCCTCGCCCATGCGGGGGCATCCTTCCGTCGCGATGCTGCCCGCCCTCATCGCCATCGCCGAGGCGCGCGACATGGCCCTGCATGCCGTCGAAGAGGCATATGAGGCCGCATATGATGCGCTGTGCCGGATGTCCCGCGCGGTCGCGGTCGCGCATTATGCCCACGGCTGGCACACCACCGCCACGCTCGGCACGCTCGCCGGGGTCATGGGCTGCGCCCGCCTGATCGGCCTCGACGAAACCCGCTTTTGCCACGCCCTCGGCATCGCGCTGGCCCAGCTTGCGGGTAGCCGGGGCAATTTCGGCACCATGGCCAAAAGCCTGCAAGCGGGACAGGCGGGAATGATCGCCGTTCGCTCGGCCCTGCTGGCAGAGGCCGGTTTCGACGGCGCGGTCGATGCGCTCAGCGGGCCGCAGGGCTTTCTGCGGCTCTACACGCAGGGCGGCAATTTCACGCATATCCTCGACGGCGCAGCGGCACCTTCGGAACTGGCCCGCAGCGGGCTGGAGGTGAAGAAATACCCCCTCTGCTACGCGACCCACCGCGCGCTGGATGCGGTTCTCGACCTGCGCGCCGATCATGGCCTGCGCCTGGACGATGTGGCCCGGGTCGAGGTGCGGTGCAGCCACGGGGCCTTCGTGCCCCTGATCCACAACCGCCCCCGGACCGGGCTGGAGGCGAAATTCTCGATCGAATACGCGATGATCGCCGCACTGGCGGATGGCGCGATCACCCTTGCGAGTTTCGACGACACCGCGGTCCGGCGCGGCACCATCCAGTGGCGCCTTGCCGATGTCGCGGTAATCGAAGCCGCCGGTGCCGTCATGCCGCGATGGGCAGAAGTGACGCTGGCCCTGCGCGACGGGCGCAGCCTGACCCGCAGGGCCGACCGGTTGCGGGGCAGCGCCGAACTGCCGCTCGGCGATGATGACCTGCGGCGCAAGGCCCTCGATTGTTTTGCGCATGGCGGTTCGCAACAGGGGCCGGCGGTCGCATCCGCCCTTCTCGGCCGCGCCGACCTGTCGGTGCGCGATCTTTTGGCGATGCTGTAGGGCCGGCAGGGCAGGCGCCAGCCGGCACCCGCCCCCCGGGGATCTAGATCCGAAGCGTCACCGATTTCACATGCGTGTAGTGTTTCAGCGCCTCGATCCCCTTCTCGCGTCCGATACCGCTGTTCTTGTGCCCCCCGAAGGGCGTCTCGATCCCGCCGGCAAGGTATTCGTTCACGAACACCTGCCCGACCTCCAGCCGGGCCGCCATGCGATGGGCCAGCGACACGTCGCGCGTCCAGACCCCAGCCACCAGACCATAATCGCTGTCATTGGCCAGACGCAGCGCATCCTCGGCATCGCCGAATCCGGTCAGCGTCGCAATCGGCCCGAAAATCTCTTCCCGGAAAAAGACCGAACCCGGATCCGCGTCCAGTATGACGGCAGGCGCCACATAAAGCCCCTTGGCGGCGGCCTCGGCATCCTCGAACCGCCCGCCCCGCATCACGGCGAAACCCGACCCGTCCGCCGCATGCAGATAGCCGTTCACACGGGTATACTGGTCGGGGGTGATGATCGGCCCCATCGCGCAATCCGCCCCGCGCCCGATCCTGACCGCTTGCAGATGCGCCCCGAGCCGCTCGACGAACGCGGATTTGCAGCTTTCCTGTACAAGGATCCGCGTGCCCGCCGAACAGATCTGCCCCGCGTTCATCGTGAAAGCCCGAACCGCCCCCGCAGCCGCCGCATCGAGATCGGCATCCGCAAAGACGATATTGGCCGATTTGTCGCCGAGTTCCAGCGTGACGGGGATGATCCTTTCCGCCGCGATATGGCCCACCGCGCGGCCGGTCTTCACCGACCCCGTGAAGGCGATCTTGCGGATCGCGGGATGCCGCACCAGCGCGTCGCCCGCCTCGTGGCCATAACCGGTCACGACGTTCAGCACCCCGGGCGGAAGGCCGGCATCCTCCACGCACAGACGCGCGAGTTCCAGCAGCGTGACCGAAGTGAACTCCGACGGTTTGGCCACCACGGTGTTCCCCGCCGCAATCGCCGGCGCGATGCCGCGCGCGGCCTGATTGATCGGCGCGTTCCACGGGATGATCACGCCCACGGCGCCATAGGGTTCGTAGCGGGTATAGGAATGATAGGCGTCGCCGAGGTTGATGACCTCGCCCGCATAGAGGTTCACAAGGCCCGAATAATATTCGAAATAATTCGCGGCGACCTCGACATCCCGGCGCGCGTGCCAGTCGGGCTTGCCGGTTTCGACGGCCTCGATACCGGCCAGAAGATCCAGATTGTCGGTGATGACCCGCGCGATCCGCGCCAGCACCCGGCCGCGCAGCACCGGCCGCAGGCCCCGCCAGTCCGACAGCGCGGCTTCTGCCGCATCCACGGCCAGCGCCACATCGCGCGCGTCGCTGCGCGCGATGGTGAAACTGGGGGTGCCGGTCCGCGGATCGCTTTCCCGCAGGGTTTCGCCCCCCGCGGCGCCGCACGCGCGCCCGGCGATGAAGTTTCCATAGGTGCGGAACGCCGCTTCGGGCCCCGTCGACTCGGCCATGACAGATTGCTCCCGGCTACGACCCGGGATGCCGGAATATCCGGTTCATGCCCTTTGGCCTTTCTTCTTCTGTGATCAAAGCGCACAGGATCCACGGCCTTGGGCCCATGGTAGCGCTGACCGCCCTTCCCCACGAGGATCCTCACTTATCAAGGCCGCAGGCTCTAGAAACCACCCTTGCCCGTCAAGCCAGATTTGCGTAGCTTCGGTTGAGATTTTGGAAACCGTCCGCCATGCGCATGAACCTTCCCCCGCTCAATGCCCTGCGCAGCTTCGAGGCAGCGGCGCGGCTGAGCAGCTTTTCGGCGGCGGCGAACGAGTTGAACGTGACGCCCGGGGCGATCAGCCGCCAGATCGCCAAGCTGGAGGACTATCTGGGCGTGATGCTGTTTCACCGCGGCACCCGCGAAGTCACCCTGACCGCGACGGGCACCGAATATCTGGCCACCGCCAGCACGCTTTTCACCACGCTTCATCGCGAAACCGCACGGATCCGCAAAAGCGGCGAGCGCAGTTCGCTGACGATATGGAGCTCCATGACGGTAGCGATGCGGTGGCTGGTGCCGCTGCTGACCGACTATTACGCCCGGACCCGCGACATCGACGTGGAGTTGACGACCTCGTTGCGCCCGCTGGCGGAAAACGCGCGGGAATTCGATTTCGCCATCCGCTACGGTCAGGGGGACTGGCCCGGCTTCCGATCCGACATGGTGATGGAATCCGACCTCGTGCCGGTCTGCGCGCCATCGCTTCTGGACCGTTTTCCAAACCGCAGCGTCGAGGATCTTCGCGGCCAGACCCTGCTGCATTCGCAGGTCAGGATCGGCGATTGGCAGACCTACCTGACGGCGGTGGGGATGCTCGACGTGGACGGCAGCCGGGGGGTCAAGTTCGAAAGCTCGGCGATCGCCTATCAGGCCGCTGCGAACGGCCTCGGTATCGCGCTCGGGCAGCGGCGGCTGGTGCAGGAGGATCTCGACGCGGGACGGCTGGTCATTCCGATCGACCTGGCCATCCCCGCCGGCGGGGCCTTCTACCTGATCTACCTGCCCGAAACCCTGCGCGACCGGCGCGCGGCGGATTTCCGCAAATGGCTGCTCCAAGCGGCGACGGCCCCGGCGGCCGGATAGCGCGGGGCAGCCGTTCCGGCGGTCAGATCTTCCCCATGTCCCTCAGCACCTCTTGCGCGGTGCGGAAGCCGTCCATGGCCGCCGGCACGCCGCAATAGACCGCCGCCTGCAAAAAGACCTCGCGGATCTCTTCCACCGTCAGGCCGTTGTTCACCGCGCCGCGGACGTGCAGGCGCAACTCGTGCATGCGGCCGAGCGCGATGATCATGCCCAAATTGAGGATCGAGCGTTCGCGCCGCCCGAGGCCGGGGCGGTTCCAGATCTCGTCCCAGCAGATTTCCGTCACCAGCTTCTGCATCGGGAAATTGTAGTCGGTCGCCTCGGTCAGCGCGCGGTCGACGTATTCGTCCCCCAGAACCGCCTTGCGCGTCGCGAGGCCCCGTTCGAACTTGTCCATGCATCCCTCCATAGGCCGGCAGATGGCAGGGCTAACGCGGGATGCGGGCGATGTCGATGCGCCTTCAGCCGGTGATGCGGCCCAGAACCGCGGCCCAGGGCGTGGCCAGCAGCGCGGGGTCCAGATCCAGGATGGCCGCCACCGCCGCCGCCCCCGCCGGATAGGCCGGGGTCAGGTTGCCGAGGATCTTGGCCCGGATGACCTCGGGCGCGAAGGGCTGATCCGCCCCGCCCGGCGCGCTGAGGCAGGTGCCCTCCAGCCGCGTGCCGTCGCGCAGGTGCAGGCTGACCTGCGACGGGCGGTCGTTCGGCCAGGGCAGATCCTCGGGCCAGGCGGCGATGGTCACGGCATCGCGCAGGCGGATCATGCCCGCGTCGGTCAGGCTGTCGGCGCTGAACGCGGTTGCGCCGGCATGGCCGTAATTCACCGTCGCCGCCGCGATATGCTGGATCGAGAACTTGGCGGCCAGGCTGGTTTCCGGCTGCGCGCGGTCCAGCCGGCGGCCCTTCCAGTGGGTGGCCACGGTGATGTCGGCCACATCATCCGCCGCAACCCGCCGCCCCGCGGTCGCGGCCAGAACCGCCTCGACCGTGGAATGGGCGTATTGGCAGCAGGCGTGCATCTTGTGATAGCCGCCGGCGATCTTCCAGTCCTGCCCCAGGTCGCGGTCAAGTTCCGCCACCTCGACCGTGCCGCCGAAGATGTCGGCAAAGACCTCGGTCATCGACCAGGGGCTGCCGGTCAGACCGACGGGCGCCCAGTCCACCGCGCGGATGCCGTTCTGCGCGCAAAGCCCGGGCCAGACGTTGCGGATCAGCGCACCCGATACGGCATGGTTGAACGGGCCGGGCAGGCACAGCGTCGCCGCCGTGGTGATGGCGCGGAAGGCCGTTTCCGGGTCGCAGCCGCGCAGTTTCGCCACCGCCGCCGCCGCGCCCACCGTGGCGAGCCCGCCATGGGGATGCAGCACCAGCCCCGGAAAGCTGAACGCATGCGCGGTGCGGGCGACGGTTTCATAGCCGACGACCAGCGCCAGCAGCAGATCCTGCACGCTGGCGCCCGTCGCCTCTGCCTCTGCCAGCAGCGCGGGGATGCAATAGAGCGCGGCATGACAGACCACCGCCCGATAGCCGCCGTCGAGTTCGGCCCAGTCCGCCGCCGTGCCGTTGGCCAGCGCGGCGGAATAGCGGTCGGTGCGCACCGCCGGCTGCGCGCCGTCCAGAACCGTCGCCTCTGCCGGCCCGCCGACGCGCAGCAGTTGCGCGCGCAGGGCCTGCAGCTCCGGTTCGTCCCGCGCCGCGATCAGCGAGGTCAGGTCGTCGCAGAACACCGTCGCGGCGCGCTGGCGGATGTCGGCGGGCAGATCCCCCCACCGCAGCCCTGCGGTGAAACCCACCAGATGGCGCAGCGCGGCGGCTGCCTGTTCGTGCACGTCAACGGAAACCGGGGTCGTCATGGTGCCTCCTCAGGCGATCATGGAAGGAAGCCAGGTCACGATCGCCGGAAAGGCCATCAGCAGGGCCAGCGCCACGACCTCCATCAGGATGAAGGGCGTCACCCCGGCAAAGACCTGTTCCAGCCGCAGCGGCACCGGCGAGGCGGACCGCACGACGAATACGTTCAGCCCGACCGGCGGCGTGATCAGTGAAATCTCGCACATCTTGATGACGACGACGCCCAGCCAGATCGGATCGTAGCCCACGTTCATCATCACCGGGAACATCACCGGCAGCGTCATCACCATGATCGCGATCGGCTCGATGAAGCAGCCGAGGATGAGGAACAGCACCCCGAAGGCCATCAGATAGGCGAAGGGCGCCAGATCCTGCGCGATCAGCCAGCCCGAGATTTCCGACACCAGCCCCGTATAGGTCAGGAACCGCGCGAACAGCATGCCCCCGATCACCACGAGGAAGATCGTGGACGAGGACAGGATCGCCTCCAGGAACGTCTCGCGCAGGGTTTTCAACTGGGCGCGCCGCTTGAAGAACACGATCAGGAAGGCCCCGAACGCCCCGACCGCCCCGGCATAGGTGGGCACGAACCAGCCGCCATAGATCCCGCCGATCACCATGCCGAACAGCAGCAGGATGCCCCAGGTGTTCTTGAGCGAGCTGATCTTTTCCGACAGCGGCACGCGGTGTTCGGGCATGGGCGCGTGCGCGGGCTTGAGCTTGGCCCAGATGTAGATGCCGAACAGGAAGATGAACGCGGTCATGACGCCGGGGATCAGCCCGGCGATCAGCATCTTGCCCACCGACTGTTCGGTGGTGATGGCATAGATCACCATCAGGACCGAAGGCGGGATCATCGCCGACAGCACCCCGGCCGAGGCGATGGCACCCGAACTCAGCCGCTTGTCATAGCCCGCGTTGGTCATCTCGGGCATGGCCATCTTGGTGAACACCGCCGCGTTCACCATCGTGGATCCCGAGGCCGCGCCGAAGGCGGCGGAGGCGATGGTGGTGGTCATCGCCAGCCCGCCGGGCATGCGGGCGAACCAGTTGTAGGCGGCGGCATAAAGATCGGTGGTCAGCCGCGCCTGCGTGGCCAGCGACCCCATCAGGATGAACATCGGGATCACCGCGAGGGTGAAGCTGTTGACGGTCGCGAACGGAACCGAACCGGCCTGCGCCAGCGCCGCGAATTCGCCCATCGACAGATAGATGCCGAGAATACCGCACAGGCCCATGGCCACGCCGATATGCACCCCGGCGATCATGAGAAGGAAAAGCAGCCCGGTCGCGATGATGGCCGCGGTGGATGGATCGAACATGGATGATGCCTTGCGATCTGGGTGTCGATGACGGTCAGGGACCGCAGGTTCAGCCGAATTCGACCGGATGGGGGTCGCCGAAGCGGGTGATGTCGTGCCACAGGTCCAGCAGGAACTGGAGGATCATCAGGACCGAACCGAACACCAGGATCCAGCGCGCGGGCCACAGCGGAAAACGCAGCAGGCCCGATGTCGCCTCGCCGATCTGCCAGCTGTAGACCGCCTCCAGCCCGCCCTGCCAGGTCAGCAGGGCGAAAAAGACGATCCCCGCCACCGAGGCGATGATGTCCATGGCCGAACGCATCTTCTTGCCGACCTGAAGATAGACCAGTTCGACCCTGATATGGGCCCTGCGGATCTGGGCCCAGGCGATGCCGCCGAACACCACCAGCACCATCGTGCTTTCGGTGAATTCCAGCGTGCCGGGGACCGGGTGTCGCAACTGCATGCCCACGACGTCGCCGACGCCGAGGAACATCGAAAGCAGCAGTCCGATACTGCCGAGAGCGACAGAAAACACTGCCAGTTTGCTTACCAGTTGCTGCACACCGATCCCCCTTCGCGCCCAGGCGTTGCCGCCCGTTTTACTGGGCAGTCTTTTCGCGCCAGACACGGGCGACTTCCGCCGCCGCATCGCCTTCGCCGCGGCCCTTCATCTCTTCGACCCAGAGGTCCAGCAGGTCGGGCGTCTTGGCCTTCCACTCCGCCAGGATTTCCGGCGACAGGGTGATGATCTCGCCGCCGCCGGCCTTGATCGCCTCGGTCGAGGCGACGATGGCCGCGTCGATCCATTCGACATATTCCTGCTGCGCGCGCGCCGCTTCCTCGAAGATGACGGTTTTCAGGTCATCGGGCAGGCGCTGCAGGGTGCGGTCGCTCAGCACCACCATGTGGCCGGCGATGTTCAGCCCCGGGCCGCAGGAATACTTGCCCGCCTCGTACAGGCGATAGGCGTTCACGTTGCCCAGGTTGACGAAGGAATAGTCGATCGTGCCGCGGTCGATCGCCTCATAGAGGTCGCCCGCAGGCACCGTGACCGGGGTCGCGCCGACCGCCGACATCATGTGCGGGATCAGGTTGCCGAAGGTGCGGATCTTCTTGCCGTTCAGACCGTCGAGCGATTTGCAATCGTCCGTCTTGCCGGTCATGTAATAGGGGTCGAGCGGCTGGTGGAACAGCCGGTGGATGCCCAGCCGCGCGGTTTCGGCCTTGAACTGTTCCAGTTCGGCAAAGGAATAGTCCGCGATCTCGATGGCCTGCGCCGGGCTGTCGAAGACGAAGGGCGTTTGCAGGATCTTGGAATAGAGAAGCTGGTCGCCGTAGTAGCCCGGCACGATGGCCGCCATGTCGATGGCGCCGCGCCCGACCAGACCCAGCAGTTCCGAATCCTTGCCCAGGCCGCCCGAATAGACGATGTTGATCTTCACCCGGCCCTCGGTGCGCTCTTCCACGCGCTGCGCGAAGTCCTGCTCGACTTTGACGAAGGGCGAGTTCGACAGATAGTGGCCGAAGTTCAGCCGGAATTCCTGCGCCGAAGCGGCAGAGCCGCCCAGCACGATGGCCGCAACCGCCCCGACAAGGGAAAAACTGTGCTTCATGGGTATGGATCTCTCTGTTGGGGCATCTGGTGCCGGTTGATTCAGCCTTTCGGAGGGCATCCGAAAACTGTTTACAGTTTGCACCAGACATCCGCTCTGTCAATACTTCCGGTCAACAGAGTGTCACTGCCGTAGGAGCAACCGATGAACCAGTCCACCGATCCCCAGAAAACCGGCATGGCCGCGGCACCCCTTCCCACCGCCCGGGCGATCCTCGACCGGATGGCCGCGCGGCTGTCGTGCCGCGATTTCGACGGCAGCCCGATCCCGCGCGATGAACTGCTGGCCATGCTGGCCGATGCGACCGAGGCGCCCTCGTCCTGCAACCAGCAGCACTGGCATTTCGTGGTGGTGGACGATCCGGCGCAACTGGCCCGGGCCGCGGATCTGGCGGGCGGCAACCCGCATTTCCGCAGTTGCGCGGCGCTGGTCTACCTGTGTTTCCAGAAGGGCTGGACGCATGACAACTTCTCGGTCGTGCAGGGGGTTGCGGCGGCGGGCTATCACCTGATGCTGTCGGCGCATCTGCGCGGCTGGCAGTCGATCTGGAACGCGGGCACGGGCGATCCCGACAAGGTGCGCGCCCTGCTGGACCTGCCCCCCACGTTCGACAACCAGGGCGCCATCGCCATCGGCCGCGCCCGCCCCGACGCGCCGGGCCGCAAGCCGCCGCGGCGCCCCCTGTCGTCGGTCGTGTCGTTCCAGACCTTCGCGCGGCCCGCCGAAACGGTCTATCCCGCCCGCCCGGCGGCGGCCTATCCGTACCACGCCATGTCGCGCGCATCGAATCCCTTTGCCGAATGGGATCCGACCCGCTGGACCCCGGCGCAACTGGCCGACTATCGCGCCTGGTCGGTCTGGGCCAAATCGCCGCTGGCGGGCGTCTATACCTCGCGCCGGCAGGGCGAGGCGACGGAACGGGAACTGGACCTGATTCGCCCCCTGCCCCCCGCCGCGCAGGTGGCCGAAATCCTGCCCTGGGGCGGCACCAGCACCGTGACCCTGGCGCAAAGGCTGCCCGGCGACGCGCGGCTGACGGTGGTCGAGGCGCATCGCAACAACCTCGACTTCATCGCCGACCGCCTGCCGCGCGAGGGGATCGCCCGCCCGGTGGACATGGCGCTGATGGCGGGCGCGCGGCTGCCCTTCGCCGACGGGGCGCTGGATCTGGTGGTGATCCCGCAATCGCTCGAGCACATGGCCGATCCCGCCGCGATGCTGGCAGAGGTCCGGCGCGTGCTGAAACCCGCAGGGCAGATGGTGCTGAGCCTGCGCAACCGCGCCTCGCGCTATGGCGCGGAATGGGCGCGGGGGGAATCACGGGGTCAGGTGCCGTTGCAGGGGCCGTTCACCCCGCTGCGCCCCAAGGCGCTGGCGGCGCTGTTGCAGGACCGTTTTGTGGTCGAGGATCTGCACGGCATCGGCCTGTCGGCGGGCGGCGACGCCGAGGTCCTGACGGCGGGGCCGCTGCGGTTCCGCCGCCGCCTGCTGGCACTGCGCGCGCGCCCCGTCTGAGGGGCACGCACCCCCGGGGCGGATCAGGCGGGGGCGCCCGGCACCGTTCCGGCGGGAAGGCCGCGGATATGGGCGTTCACCCCGCCCACCGTGGTGATCCACAGCTGGTCGCGGTGGCGCATGATATGGTCCAGCGCGCGGCGCAGCGCCCGCAGCCGGTAGGGATGGCCGATGATGAACGGATGCGTGATCAGCGTGAACACCAGCGGCCGTTTCGCCGATTGCAGCAGCATCTCGTCGAACTGGTCCACGATCATCCGCTCGAACGACGCCGCACTTTCCTGCCGGAACACCATCGAGGGGGAATCGTTCAGTTCCACCGAATAGGGCACCGACAGGATATGCCCGCCCCGGGTGCGCATCCACACCGGCTGATCGTCCAGCGGCCAGTCCAGCATGAATTCGTATCCCGCCTCTTGCAGCAGGTCCAGCGTGACCTCGCTCTGCGCGAAATAGGGGCCCATCCAGCCCTTGGGCTGCGTGCCCGACAGGCGGGTGATCTCTTCCGTCGCCTCGACGATCAGGCGGCGTTCCTCGTCCTCGGCCAGCCCGTCCTGCCGCTCGCCGTTCGACCGCCCGTGGCCGACGATCTCGTCCCCCCGCTCGAGGATCTTCGCCAGAATCTGCGGGCATTCGCGCAGCACGGCGGAATTGGCGTTGTGCGACGCAGGCAGGCCATGTTCGGCCAGAAGGTCGAACAGATACCATTGCCCGACGCGGTTGCCATAGTCGCGCCAGGCATAGTTGCGGTGGGTCTGCGGCGCGGTCAGCACGGCGCTGTCGCTGCCCAACCCGCTGCGATAGCTGAAGATCTCGATATTGTTGCACAGGCAGAAGGCCAGCCGCCTGCCCCCCGGCCAGTCATAGACCGGGCGTTCGGGCAGTGCCGAATAGTCGTAGCGTCCGTGGTTCCTGAGTTCCATGCCCGGGCCTCCCTCCCGTCTGTCAATGCGTGTCGAACAGGGTCTGCAACCGCTCCGCGTCGCTGCCCTGCAACAGCGCCAGCATCAGCAGGATGCGCGCCTTCTGCGGCGACAGATCGCCCGCCGCGATCCAGCCGCTCTGCCGCAGCCAGCCGCGCCGTGCCACCCGTCCGCTGCCGACGCGGCTGGCCTGCACCACCGGGATCCCGGCGCGGGCGGCCTCTGCCAGCGCGTCGCGTTCAAGGGGCGCGGGCATGCCCGGGGCGAAACCGGCGGACACCAGCCCCCGCGCGCCGGCGGCCAGAAACGCCCGCGCGGCGGTGCCGTCGCTGCCGGCATAGGCATAGCAGATGTCGACGCGCGGCAGGTCCGAAAGGCCCGTCACGTCGAAGGCCGGTCCACTGCCCCCGGCCGGGGCGGGGCGGTCGAACAGCACGCGGTCGGGGTCGGCCACGCCCACCGGCCCCCATGCGCCGGAATGGAAGGCATGCAGGCGGAAGGTCGATCCCTTGGTGACGGCGCGCGCCGCGTGGATTTCGTCGTTCAGCACGACCAGCACCCCGCGCCCCGCCGCCGCCGGATCGCCCGCCACCCGCACCGCGTTGATCGCATTCGCCGCCGCATCCGAGGACAGCGTGTTCAGCGGCCGCTGCGCCCCCACCAGCACCACCGGGCGGCCCGCAGGCAGCGTCAGGTGCAAAAACCACGCCGTTTCCTCCAGCGTCGCGGTGCCGTGCAGCACGACGACCCCGGCGATTTCGGGCCGGGCGGCAATGGCCTGCGTGATGGTGGCATGCAGCCGCAGCCAGTCGGCAGGGCCGACCGCGCTCGACCCGACCGAACGGAAGGGCAGCGGCACCAGATCGGCGAACCGCGCCAGTTCGGGCAGTTCGGCGATCACCTCGTCCACCGACAGTTTCCGGCCCGTTTCCGGGTAGTCCATATAGTCGCGGCTGTCGGTGGCGAGGGACGAGATCGTCCCGCCCGCCCCGACGATGGCGATCACCGGCAGTCCCATGTCAGTCCCCGCGCGCCAGACGGCGGTGCTGATACCGCCCGATGCCGATGCTGCTGTCGGTCAGCGCGCCGTCCTGCACCACGGCTTGGCCCCGCACCAGCGTATGGCGCACCGCACCGCGGAAGGTCTTGCCCTCGTAGATCGAATAACCGGCCGAGGACACCACCCTGTCGCGCGTCAGGGTCCATTCGGCGTCCAGATCCACCAGCACGATATCGGCATCCAGCCCCACCGCCAGCGCGCCCTTGCGCGCATCCAGCCCCATCAGCCGGGCGGGGTTTTCCGACATCACCTCGACCAGCCGTTCCAGCGGGATGCCCCGGGCGTGGTAGCCTTCGGTCAGCATCACCGGCAACAGCGTCTCCATCCCCGGGCAGCCGGGCGAGGCCGCCCAGATCCCGCCCGCCTTGCCCGTCAGGTCGCGGTGGACGTGATCGGTGGCAATGGTGTCGATGTCGCCTTCGGCCACGGCCTGCCACAGCCGTTCGCAATCCGCGCGGCTGCGCAGCGGCGGGTTGATCTTGCCCCTGTCGCCCACCGGATCGGTCACGTCATGGGTCAGGTAATGCGGGCAGGTCTCGAAATAGATCTCGTCCCCGGCATAGCGGCGGGCCAGCCCCGCCTCCAGCGCCGCCGCCGATGACGTATGCACGACGTAAAGCGGCGCACCGGCGGCATTGGCCAGTAGGGACGCACGCTGCACCGCCTCCGCCTCGACGAAATCGGGGCGCGAGGCGTCCCAGGCGGCCAGCCCGCCCTTGCCCTCGGGGTCGGCCTTCATGGCGCGGTCGCGCAGCACCCAGGCGACCTCGATATTCTCGGGGTGGGGGGCGACCATGCCGCCATGCGCCGCCGCCAGTTCGGCCAGCCGGAAGAAGAAACCATCGTCGATATCGGGCAGGCCAAGCCGCTTACCCTCGCCGCCGCGGTTGTTCATGAAGATCTTCAGCGTCGGCGCGCCGTATTTCACGATATAGTCCGGCACCTCGGCCAGCTGGTCCTCGGTCGAGACGATGAAGTGATAGCCGAAGTCGATGCGCGCCCCCGCCCCGGTCACGGCGCGCACCTCGTCGAAGGTGGCGGCATGGGGGTCGGCGGCCATCAGATAGGGCACCATGCAGGTGACGCCGCCGATGGCGGCCGATGCGGTTTCCACCTCTGCATCCCCCGGCACGCGCGGGCGCGAGATGTCCTTGCCGTGGCCCAGATGCAGGTGGCCGTCGATCACCCCCGGCAGGGCGACCAGCCCGCTGGCATCCAGTTCCCGGGCCGCGGTGACGGCGGCGCCGGGGGTCAGGATGGCCGCGATCCGGCCCCCCTGCACGGCGATATCGCAGGCGGTGCGGCCGGTGCCGGGCAGGATCGCCTCGGCCCCGCGGATCACAAGATCAAAGGCGGTCATCGGATCACTCCTTCGCAGGAACAAGGCCGCGCAGCGCGGCGGACAGCGCGGCGGTGTCGGGTGCATCGGCCAGCCCCGCCAGCGCGGCGCGCAACGGCCCCGCATCGGCCCCGGGCGCCAGCCGCGCCAGATTGGCGGCGAATTTCGCATCCAGATCCGCCTGCGCGGGCGGGCGCGAGCCGTTGCCGTAAACGTCGTCGATACGCCGTTCCAGCACCCGGCCATCGGTCAGCGTCAGGCGCAGGAAGGCGTCGAACCGCGCCGGAAAGGCGCTGTCCGCCAGCACATGCCAGTCGCTGCGCGCGGCCAGATCGGCGACGCCGGGCGACAGCGGGTCCTCGAAACTGGCCAGATCGACACGGCCGTCGACCAGTTGCATCGCCACCGTCACCGGCAGCGACCAGCGCGCCAGATGCCCCGCCGCGCGGGCCTTTTCGGCCCAGGGTTCGGCCACGATCCCCGCCGCGCCCTGCGGCACGCCGCAGCCGAACCGGGCGACCTGACCCGCCGTCACGCCTTCGGCCTGCAACAGCCGGGCGGCCTCGATGAACGGGTGCAGATAGTGGCAGCAGGGGTGGAACTTGTAGGCCGCGGATTGCAGGTGCCAGACCTGCCCCAGATCCCCGATCAGCGCGCGGAAACGGTCGGGCGCCCCGTCATCGCCCGCGAAGAGGCGGAACAGGCCGAACTTGCCTTCCAGCGCGGTCAGGGGGCCGGTCATCCCGGCGCCGGCCAGATCGGCGGCGATCAGCCCGGCATGGGCGGCCCAGCCGGGATGCATGGATTTGACCGTGGACCCGTTGGTCAGGAACTCGAACACCCCCGACGCCTGGCTGAGCGCGATGCCCACGGCATGTTGCGCCGTATCGGCATCCAGCCCCTTCAGATCGGCGGCGATCCCCGCGGCACAGAGCGCACCGCCCACCGATGTGAGCTGGAACCCCCGGTTCTGGAACCCGCCCGCCGCCGCAAGGCCAAGGCGGATGAACACCTCGTACCACAGCGTATAGGCGCGGATCACCGCCGCGCCGCTGGCCCCCGCGGCCTCGCCCGCCGCCAGCGCGGCGGCGGCCAGCACGGCGGACCCGTGGACGATGGACCCGGTATGCGTGTCGTCATATTCCAGACTGTGGATCAGCCCGCCGTTGACCAGCGCCGCCGTCGCGGCGGGCAGGCCATGGGGCAGGCCGAACACGCTGGCCGGGCCGCGCCCGTCCTGCGCCTGCGCATAGCGGCGCCAATGGGCGCCGGCCTGCGACCCGGCCGCGCCATGCCCCACGCCCACCGCATCGGCGAAATGGCGCAAGGCGGTGTCGCGCACCGCCCCGGGCAGATCGCCCAGGGCGCGCAGGCGGGTGATCGTCTCGGCGGAAAGCGTCATCTCAGACCCCGAGGTCAGAGGCCGCCGCCAGCGCCCCCAGCCGGCCGAGCGCCGTCGCCGTCAAGAGCCCGTTGCCCGAGGCATAGCCGAGCGCCCCGGCCTTGCCCGACACCCCCGCAGCCGCCCCGCCGCCGGCGTAAAGGCCCGGGATCGCCGTGCCATCGGCGCGCAGCACCCGCGCATCGTCATCGACCGCCAGCCCGCCCTGGGTATGGAACAGCGCCGGCAGCGTGCGGCAGGAATAGAACGGCCCCTGCAACGGCGCGAGGCCATAGGCCCTGCGCCCGAAGGCATCCGGTTCGCCCTTCGCCGCGGCGGCGTTGTAGGCGGCCACAGCAGCCTCTGCCGCCACGGGGTCGAGCCCCTGCGCCGCGGCCACCTCGGCCACTGTATCGCCCTTCTTCAGGCCCTTGTGATTCCAGAGTTCCGCGAACTCTTCTTCCTGCATGGCGATGTCGAAGATGCGCTGGTCGAACACCGCCCAGGACCGCGCGCCTTCGGCCAGCACATGTTTCGCATAGCCCGAATAGCCGAGGCTTTCGTCCCCGAACCGTTCGCCCTTTTCGTTCAGCAGCACGCCGCCCTTTTCGATGGTCGTCCAGCTGAGGATGGACCCATGCGGATCCGCGACGGCGGCATAGCCCTGATAGGCCTGCATGTTCAGCAGGCTGGCGCCCAGTTCCTCGCCCCAGACCATCGCCTCGCCATCGGAACCGAGCGCCCCGAAATACTGCGCCCCGGCGATTTCGGGGATATAGCGTTCGACCAGCGCACGGTTGTTGCCGAACCCGTTGGAGGCAAGGATGACCGCGCGCGCGCGCACCTCTTCGGGGTTGCCGTCGCCGGTATCGACCATGGCGCCGACCACCCGGCCGCCCTCGACGATCAGGCTGCGGGCGGCGTTGCCCACGGCGATCGGGATGTCGCGCTTTTCCACCGCGGCCACCAGATCGTCCACCAGATCCTGCCCCCGGCGCGACCGCGGCGCATGCAGGCGCGACACGGAATGGCCGATATGCTTGTAGGCGGTGATCAGTTCCATCCGGCAGCCCACGTCGTCGATCAGCCATTCGACCGTCGCCGCCGACACCGCCGTCATCCGGCGCACCAGCCCTTCGGCCTCCGTCTCCCCGGCGATCCCCATCAGGTCGCGGAAATAGGCCTCGGGGCTGTCCTCGATCCCCGCTTCGCGCTGGAACCGGCTGTTCGCCGCCGGAACCGACCCGGTGGAGAGCGCAGAGTTGCCCCCCGGCCGGTCGTTCTTTTCGATCAGGGCCACGGTCAGCCCCTTGTCATGTGCCTGGATCGCCGCGCAAAGCCCGCAGGCCCCCGCCCCGATGATCAGAACGTCAAGCTCGTCGCTCATGCTGTCAAACCCCCGTGGTCTGTTGCCGGCCCGCCGGGGCTCAGGCGATCCGTTCCAGCGCCGCGATGGTGTCGTCGGTCGACAGCACGTCGGCGTATTTGTAGGCCATGTCGAACAGGTTCACCGCATGCGAGGTGAACGAACGGTCATAGCAGGCGTCCTGCGGCACGGTGCAGCGGAAGTTGTAGGCGAACCCGTCCACCACCGACCCGCGCACGCAGCCCGAGGTCGAACACCCCACCACCACCAGCGAATCGACGCCGAGGTCGATCAGATAGCTGGCCAGCGGCGTGCCGAAAAAGGCCGAGGGGTGTTTCTTGGGCAGCAGGATGTCGCCCTCTTGCGGGGCGATCTGCGGCGGGAATTCATATCCCTTGGCGGCGACGCCCAGCAGGGCGGGCACCTTGTCGCCCAGACGGCCGGTGTCGAAGGACTGCTTCGGCGCGACATAGGGGTAAAGCACCGGCCAGCCCTTGGCGCGGAACACCGCCAGCAGCCGTTCGATATTCGCCATCGCGTCCCAGGCCACCTGCCCGCAGGAGGTCTTGAATTCCTCGATCGCCTCGAAGAACGGCATCGGGCGGGTGCCGGTGGTGCGATACTGCACGTCGATGATGACCAGCGCCGGCCGCTTGCCGAGCCCCGTCGGGCGGCCGAACCCGGCCGCATCATAGGCGCGAAGATCCTCTTCGCTGATGATACCATCCCACGGATGCGCCATGGCCATCCCCTCCGTTCAGTTGGCTTGCGTGTACCGGGCTTCGAGTTCGTCCCAGAAATCCTTGTTGACCGACCGCTGCCGTTCCTCGAACCCGGCCAGCAGGTCGGCCACGCTGTCGAGGCTGCCTTCGTCGCGCAGCGCACTCAGCACGCGGGTGGAGGCCCGCAGCGCCGCCTGCAACGAGGCATTGGCATAAAGCACGACCGAAAAGCCGCTTTCCGCCAGAACCTTGCGGCCCGGGTCGGGCGTCTTGCCGCCGAAGACGATGTTGGCGATCTGCGGCGCGCGCAGTTCCGTGCCGATGCGGCGCAGTTCCTCGAAACTCGCCGGGGCCTCGACGAAGGTCATGTCGGCGCCCGCCTCGATGAAGGCATGGGCGCGGTCCATCGCGGCATCCAGCCCGTCGATGGCGCGGGCGTCGGTGCGGGCGATGATCATCAGATCCTGGTCCACCCGCGCATCCACGGCGGCGCGGATCTTCTGCAACATCTCGTCGGTCGGGATCACCTCCTTGCCGTTGAAATGGCCGCATTTCTTGGGGAACACCTGATCCTCGATCTGGATCGCCGCCGCCCCCGCCCGTTCCAGCAGCCGCACCGTGCGCACGGTGTTCACGGCATTGCCGAAGCCGGTGTCGGCATCCACGATCAGCGGCAGGTTCACCGCATCGGCGATGCTGGCCACGGTATCGGCCACCTCGGTGACGGTCGTCAGCCCCACATCGGGCGCACCCAGCCGCATGTTGGCGATTCCGGCGCCGGTCACATAGACCGCCTCGAACCCCAGATCCTCGATTACGCGGGCGAACATCGCATTCGCCGCCCCGGGGACGGTGGTAGCATCGCGGCGGGCGACAAGGGCTTTGAGCCGTTGGGTATGGCGCATTGACTATTTCCGGGTGCTGAACACCCCGCCGGGGCGGGGCCGATAGCGGGACCATGCGCTGCAATCTGACATCTGTCAACAGTTTGCATGACGTTTCCGCCCCGCCCCCGGCGGCGGTCAGCCGGGTTCGCCGCCTTTCCCCGCCTGACCGTCCAGCGCGGCCAGCGTGCTGATGCGGGCCGAGGCGATGTGCCGGCGCATGGCGGCCTCTGCCCGGTCGGGGTCGCGGGCGCGGATGGCCTCGACGATCTCGAAATGCTGGCGCAGCGCCTCTTCGGCACGGCCGGGCCGCATCGAGGATTTCAGCCGCGCGATCCGCAACTGAAAGTTCACCTCGTTCAGCAGGATCCGTTCGATGTTCACGCAACCCGCCGCCCGCGCGATGGAGACGTGGAAATCCTCGTCCACCGACCGCTGGCGATAGGCGCGGCTGCCGGTGTCGCGGATGTCGGCCTCGTGCCGGCGCAACAGCGCCTCTGCCTCGTCGGCCCAGCCATCGGGGGCATTCAGCGCCGCCAGCCGGGCCGCCATGCCCTCCAGCGCCTCGCGCAGGTAGAACAGTTGCTGCAACGAATCGTGGTCGAACTGGATGACGCTGACGCCAAGCCGCGGCACGCGCTCCACCAGCTTGCCTTCCAGTTGGTGCAGCGCCTCGCGCACCGGGCCGCGGCTGATGCCGAGCTGGCGGGCAAGCTGCGATTCCGAAAGCTTCTCGCCCGGCTCGAACTCGCCGGAGGTGATCGCAGCCACCACCCGATCCAGCACCTCGTTGGCAAGCGACCGGATCCTGATCGGCTCCATCATTCGTACACTCCTCGTACTGCGCGGCGGTCGCTGCGAAAGCGGCGCGTCCGGCATGGCGAATCAGTCTTCGCCAATGTTTCTGTTTCGCGATTCCGGCGCACATCCCACCCGCGATGCACGCCATAGTCCAGAATGCGATACAATCCGAGGCTCCTCAGGGCATCAGCGGGCCTTACTCTCTCGACAATTAACCTGACAACTGTCGGCAGTATGCAACATAATGGCCCGGCTTCAACCCGGCGTTTTCCGGGCCTGCGCCCGCAACGGCGCCAGCCTGCCGGGCGGCGGGATTGACAAATGTGCACCGCGTTATGTATCCAATCGTATGCAAGAGGATACCATGACCGATTCAAGCGAGGAAATACCGCAGGGACAGGTGGTGTACCGCCGG
The DNA here is from genome assembly GCF_031432425.1 of Ruixingdingia sedimenti. Classification (NCBI taxonomy): domain Bacteria; kingdom Pseudomonadati; phylum Pseudomonadota; class Alphaproteobacteria; order Rhodobacterales; family Paracoccaceae; genus Ruixingdingia; species Ruixingdingia sedimenti. The sequence goes on from NZ_JAVKPH010000043.1 coordinate 21,774, forward strand.
CTGCTGGAAGAGATCCGCGATGCGCGCCTGCTGCCCGGCACGCGGCTGCGCGAGGTCGAGGTCGCCGAACGGCTCGGCCATTCCCGCACCCCCGTGCGCGAGGCGATCCGGCTGCTGGAATCCGACGGGCTGGTGGTGCACCAGCCCCGGCAGGGGGCCACCGTCCGGGTGCTCGACTACCCCGAGGTGATGGAACTTTATGAAATGCGCGCCGTGCTGGAAGGCACCGCCGCGCGTCTGGCGGCGCGGGTCGCCAATGAAACCGAACTGCGCCAGCTGCACGAACTGAACGCCGAATTCGCCGCCGCCGGGGACAACCAGCAGGCCGCCCGGCTGAACCGGCAGTTCCACGCGATGCTGCTGGAGGCCGCGCGCAACCGCTTTCTGCTGCGCTCGATGCGCGTGGTGCAGAAGACTATGCTGATCCTCGGGCCGACCACCCTGCTGGAGGCAGACCGCACCGTGACCGCCGCGCGCGAACACCAGACCGTGCTGGACGCGCTGTCCGCCCGCGACGGCCCCGGCGCCGAGGCCGCGATGCGCGCGCATATGGAGGCGGCGCAGATGGTGCGCCTGCGGACCCTGCGGCGGCACGAACGGCCGCTCGAGGAATGACACGGATCACGTTTCAGGAAGACGGACAGACATGAGATGCAATCCCCGCCGAACCGCCGGCGCCCCGCAGGATACCCTTTGGGATCTGGTCGTGGTGGGCGGCGGCAACGCGGCCCTATGTGCCGCGATCACCGCCGCAGAGGCCGGCGCGAAGGTGATCATCCTCGAAGGCGCGCCGAAACCCTATCGCGGCGGCAACAGCCGGCACACCCGCAACTTCCGCTGCATGCACCGCGGGCCGCTGTCGGTGCTGACCGACGCCTATGACGAGGACGAATATTTCAACGACCTGCTGCTTGTCACCAAGGGCAAGACCGACGAACACCTCGCCCGCATGGTCATCCGCACGTCCGAGGAATGCCTGCCCTGGATGCAGGCGCATGGCGTGCATTTCCAGCCCTCGCTGTCGGGCACGCTGTCGCTGTCGCGCACCAACGCCTTCTTCCTCGGCGGCGGCAAGTCGCTGGTGAACGCCTATTACAACACCTGCGAGGATCTGGGCGTCGCCGTGGTCTACGAGGCGCAGGTGACGCATGTGGGGATCGAGGGCGACCGCTTCACCCATGCCGAGGTCACCATCGCCAGCGCCCCCCCGGTCCGGGTCCGCGGCAAGGCGGCGGTGCTGGCCTCGGGCGGGTTCCAGTCGGATCTGGACTGGCTGACCCGGGCCTGGGGGCCGGCGGCGGCGAACTTCCTGATCCGCGGCACGCCCTACAACCGCGGCGTGGTGCTCAAGGACATGATCGACCAGGGCAGCGAGACGGTGGGCGACCCGACGCAATGCCACTGCGTCGCCATCGACGGCCGCGCGCCGAAATTTGACGGCGGCATCTGCACCCGGCTGGACTGCGTGCCCTTTTCCGTGGTGGTCAACCGCGACGGCGACCGTTTCTACAACGAGGGCGAGGATACCTGGCCCAAGCGGTATGCGATCTGGGGCCGTCTGGTGGCAGCACAGCCCGATCAGGTCGGCTATGCCGTGATCGACGCCAAGTCGATCGACCTCTTCATGCCCTCGGTCTTTCCGCCCATCGTTGCCGACACGGTGGCGGAACTGGGCACGAAACTGGGGATCGACGGGGCGAAACTGGCGCGCACCGTCGCCGAATTCAACGCCGCCTGCCGCCCCGGCCGCTTTCACCCGACCGAACTCGACGGCCTCGCGACCGAGGGGCTTTCGCCGCCCAAGACGAACTGGGCGCGGCCCATCGACCAGCCGCCCTTCTACGGCTACAGCCTGCGCCCCGGCGTCACCTTCACCTATCTGGGCCTCAAGGTATCCGACACCGCCCGGGTCCAGCGCGCCGACGGGCCGCTCGCCAATGTCTGGGCGGCGGGCGAGATCATGGCGGGCTCGATCCTCGGCCAAGGCTATCTCGCCGGCTTCGGCATGACCATCGGAACCGTATTCGGCCGCATCGCAGGCCGGGAGGCCGCAGAACATGTCCTTTGACACCCCCGCCCTCATGCAAGAGGCCCGCCGCCAGCTGGAAATCTGCAACGCCTGCCGCTATTGCGAGGGCTTCTGTTCCGTCTTTCCGGCGATGACGCGCAACAAGGCCTTCGCCGATGGCGACATCAGCCATCTGGCGAACCTGTGCCACAACTGCCGCGGCTGTTCCTATTCCTGCCAGTATATCCCGCCGCACGAATTCGCGCTGAACATCCCCGCCGCGCTGGCAGAGGTGCGTCAGGACAGTTGGGAACGCCACGTCTGGCCCGCGCCGCTGGCCCGCGCGTTCCACGAACGCGGGCTGGTCATCATGCTGGTGATGGTGGCGGCGATCACCGCGTTCTTCCTTGCGCTGCACGGCCGCGCACCGGGCGAGGGCGAGGGGTTCTATGCCTTCGTCGCGCACAACACGCTGGTCGCGATCTTCGCCCCCGCCTTCCTGCTGCCGCTGGTGGGGGTCGCCATCGGCCTTGTCCGCTACTGGCGCGAAACCGGGGGCCGGCGGATCGCGCTGGCCGATCTGGCCGGGGCCTTCGGATCCGCGGCCCGGATGCGCAACCTGTCCGGCGGGCATGGCGAGGGCTGCAACTTCGAAAAGGGCGACCGCTACAGCGACGCCCGGCGCCATGCACATCAGGCGATGATGTACGGCTTTCTGCTGTGCTTTGCCGCGACCTCGGCCGGCACGCTGATGCACTACCTGCTGGACTGGCCCGCCCCCTACCCGATCTGGAGCCCGCCCAAGGTCTTCGGCATCAGCGGCGGGGTGCTGATGATCCTCGGCGGGGTCTGGCTGGCGCTGCTCAAGCTGCGCGCGGATCCCGATCTGGGCGCGCGGCGCGTCTGGGGGGGCGAGATGGCCTTCGTCGTGCTGCTGGTGCTGATCGCGGCCAGCGGCATGGCGCTTTACGCCGCCACCGGCACCGGCGCGGTGCCGGCGCTGCTGGCCTTCCACCTCGGCACGGTGCTGGCGTTCTTCGTGCTGCTGCCCTGGTCCAAGATGGTGCACGGCTTCTTCCGCCTGTCCGCGCTGATCATCGAGGAACAGAAGAAGCGCCGATAACGGGCCGCAACGGATCGGCATCCCCCCGCCATGGGCAGGTTTTGACCGAGATAGACATTTGCTGACCGTAGAGGTTTAGGTCATGTTGACAAATGGCGGAGCCAGAGGCGGATCGACGTGATGTCGATGAAGCCCAGGAAGCTTTCGGCGGTC
>NZ_JAVKPH010000044.1:0-24122 GCF_031432425.1 Ruixingdingia sedimenti
GGATGTCGCGCACCGACAGCCCGGCCGCATAGAGACCGATGATCTTGTCGTCGATGCCGTCGATCCGGGTCTGGCCCTTCTTGACCAGCTCCGGTTCGAAGCTGCCATCCCGGTCGCGCGGCACCGACAGGGCCACTTCGCCATCCGAGCCTTTCACACGCTTCGTGGCAACTCCGTTCCGGCGGTTGGCCTGTTCGGGCGGCGGCTCCGCGCCGGCACCATAGCCCAGATGCGCCGTCAGTTCGGCTCCCAGCATCCGTTCCATCAGCCGGACCTTCAGCTCTTTCATCAGTCCGGCATCGCCAAGCAGATCCTCAGGCCGCTTGCAGCCCTTCAGCAACTCGTCCAGCAGTTCGTTGGAAATTGTCATCGTCAGTGCTCCCTTCAGGAAGCATGGACCGGTTCAGCGATACACAGAAGACAGGACACTCTCGCGCGGAGTCCCCCTTTTGCGCCCGCTGCCTGATGATGAGCGCGAACCACGGTGCTGTCGATCATCTGCAGCGCATCCGGCACGATCCGGCTCTCGTTCAGCGCCTCCAGGATCTGTTCCCACAGCCCCGCCAACGTCCAGCGCCGGAACTGCCGATAGACAGACGACCATTTGCCGAACTCTTCCGGCAGGTCGCGCCAGGGCGACCCCGTTCGGGCGATCCAGAAAATCCCATCCAGAACAAGCCGATGGTTCGTGGGCTTGCGGCCGTTCGGAGAACGGACAGCCAGGATGAAGCGTTCAAAGAACGCCCACTCGTCGTTCGACATCAGGTTTCGTGCCACGCTGGTCTCCATTGCAGATACCAGCTTGAATCACGATCACCGCGCCCGGTGAATCCCTTTTGTCAACACGCCCTAGCAGATGCCACGGCATTCTTCCGAGATTCTATGATGGGTTTGATCGAAGGCGGGAGATCGGGCAGTGCTTCTATGGTTGCGAGCACCTCTTTTTCCAGATTGGCCATGGTCTTGCCGCCTGCCGAGACCGAGGTGCCCGATCCCGTCAAAACAACGAGATTTTCCATGCGCAGCCATTCGGAGATCAACGCCTGGAGGCGTATGCGCCCTTGCCTCTGATCCAAGCCAACCAGCAGATCGCCAACGCCGCCGCCCTCCGTTGGGCCGATGAGCCTGTATTCTATCGGCACAGGCGCTGCTGGTGTCATATCTCTCCCCTCTCTGCTCCACGGCGCAAGGGGTTGACGATTTGAAGCCCCCTGAAATCCTTTTCGTTATCCGTGACGACCACACAGTCGTTTGCTCCCGCCACTGCGGCAATGATCATGTCGAGTCCGCTCCGCGGACGCCCTGCCGCCTTCCCTTCCGCCATCAGCCGGGCCCAGATCAGGCCCGCCTTGTCGTCGAACGAGAGAATGCGGCCGGCGAACAGCTCCTGCGGCCCTTCCGGCCCGGAGAACCAGGCATCGAGAGCATCGCGCTTTTTCCCGCGCGGTTTCTCCAGAATGCCGCGCCGGATCTCGGCGATGGTCAGCGCCGAAATGAACAGGTCTTCGTCGCGCTGCTCCGCCCACCACGCCAGCAGCGCTTCAGACGGCTGCGGCTTGATCACGTTACTGATGATGTTGGTGTCGAGGAGATAGCGCGTCACAGATCGACCCGGCGCCCCTCTTCGCGAGAGCGCGACAGATCAAGATCAGCGCCAACCAAAGGCGAGCGGCGCAGGGCCGACAGGATACCGCCGGTCTTCGGAGGTTCTCCCGAGACCAGAGCCTTCACGGTCTGTCGGGCTTGCTCCGCTTCCGGCCCCTCCTCCGCCAGTTGGCGGGCGAGCGACCGGATCAGCTCGCGATCGGATTCCAACGCCAGAACCTCGAAGCGCTTGAAGCCGCGCTGCGTCAGGCGTGCCCGGTAATTCTCGATCGCTCTCTTCTGTGCGGCATTGCTCATGGCTGGCCTCCGTGCTATATCCTGACATATAGCCGATATTGACCTTGCAAACAAGGGGTGTCAGCGATGCCCACGGACACGCACCGCAGAGCAGTAGTGCAGAGGAATACTGCGCGTTTGCGCCAGTATTTTCCATATGCTGCAATGCGCTACGCTCCCCCAGAGCACGCCAAGGCCACCGTTCACACCTCGTCCGCCGCCAGAATTACGGGTTTGATTCCAGTTGCTTGGGCGTCTCTAGGCGGGGATGCTGCGAGGCATGACCTTGCGAGCCCCCGGAAACAGAGCCAAGATGACAGGAAGAGAGCGCGAAGCGCTGCTGGAATCCCTGTTGCTGGAAGAGCCGGATCTGACGTTCACATCGCGGGGCGATCCCGATCCACGTCTTCTGCGTCTGGTCGATTTCCTGGCTCGTCAGGCGGCGCGGGAGTGCTACGCCGAGGAAGTTCAGATGATGAAGCGGCGGAGGAAGCGCACCTCCTGACGCTATTGGGAGAAGTGCATTGAAGGTCGCGATCTACGCCCGCTATTCGTCCGACAACCAGCGCGAGGCGTCCATCGCCGATCAGTTCCGCATGTGCCGCCTGCGGGCGGAGAAGGAAGGCTGGACGGTGGTCGAGGAATATTCCGATCACGCCATCTCCGGCTCCAGCATGATCCAGCGTCCCGGCATCCAGGCGCTGATCAGGGATTCCGCGCGAGGCCGCTTCGACATGGTGCTGGCCGAGGCCCTGGACCGGATCAGCCGTGACCAAGAGGACATCGCCGGCATCTACAAGCGCATGCGCTATGCTGACGTAAGGATGTTCACGCTCTCGGAGGGCGAGATCAGCGAGTTGCATGTCGGCCTCAAGGGGACGATGAACGCGCTGTTCCTCAAGGATCTGGCGGACAAGACCCGGCGCGGGCAACGCGGCCGCGTCGAGGCCGGCAAGTCCGGCGGCGGCAATGCCTACGGCTATGACGTGGTGAAGAAGTTCGATGCCAACGGTGAGCCCGTCCGGGGCGATCGCACGATCAACGAGGCGCAGGCCGAAGTCGTGCGCCGCATCTTCCGCGACTACGCGGCCGGCAAGTCGGCCAAGACCATCGCCTTCGCCCTGAACAGGGACGGTATCCCCGCGCCGTCAGGCGGCGACTGGGGGTTCAGCACGATCAACGGCAATCCGAAGCGCGGCAATGGCATCCTCAACAACGAGATGTATGTCGGCAAGATCGTCTGGAACCGCCAGCGCTTCGTCAAAGACCCCGACACGGGCAAGCGGCAAGCCCGGCCCAACCCGGAATCCGAATGGGTCATTCAGGAAACGCCGGAGTTGCGCATTCTCGATGACGATCTGTGGGAGGCCGTGAAGGCGCGGCAGGGCGAGATGCGGACCGAGCGCGATGAAAGCGGCCTGGCTGACGTCAGCAAGATGAACCATCGCCGCCGACCGAAATACCTCTTTTCTGGCCTCACTCGCTGCGCCTGCTGCGGGGGCGGCTATTCGGCGATCTCGGCCACGCTGATCGGCTGCTCGACGGCGCGCAACAAAGGCACCTGCGATAACCGGACCAACATGAGGCGCGACGAGCTGGAGACGCGCGTGCTGAATGCGCTTCGCACCAGGCTGGTCGATCCCGAACTGTTCGCCCGCTTCTGCGAAGCGTTCACGCAGGAGATGAATCGGCTACGGATGGAAGGCCGCGCGGGCATCGCAGGGGCTGAGGCGGAGGTGGCGAAGATCGACCGCGAACTGGCCAAGCTGCTGACCGCCATTAAATCCGGCGGGCCGATTGAAGCCATCGTGGAGGACATGAAGCGGCTGGAAGGCCGGAAGGCCGAGTTGCGCACGTTCCTAGCCGAGGCCGAGGAGCCGCCTCCCCTATTGCACCCCTCGATGGCGCTGCAATACCGCAAGCGGGTCCAGCAGCTCTATGAAGCCTTGCAGGACGAGGAGGAAGAAAAGCGGATCGAGGCGGCCGACATCCTGCGCTCGCTGGTGGACAAGATCGTGCTGACGCCGGTGGAGGGGAAGGTGGAGATTGACGTGCAGGGCGATCTCGCTGGAATCCTTATGATTTCCGCACAAACAAAAAACCCCGCCGGAGGGGCGGGGCAATCGCAAGTAAAGATGGTTGCGGGGGCAGGATTTGAACCTGCGGCCTTCAGGTTATGAGTCGTGTCAAACGCAACACGATCAGGCGCGACGAATCGCGTTTTCTTTCGAATATCGTGCCAGTTGCGAGATAGGGCCACAAGCCCAAACTGCGCGCGGATTGTCAGGATTGCGCAGCGGTTTTTCCCCTCGTGCTTCCACCATGCTTCCATTGGGTGGCGGAATGATTTTCCGGTAGCACGGCAATCATCCGTCCATCCGCGACCAGAAGCCGGTCTTCTTGCCATGCTCGGCCTTCAGGCGCGCGTCATAGACGTGATGCGGCTCGACTGGTCCGAAGTCCTCGATCCGTACGGCCAGGTCGGCACAGGTTGCCAAGTGCTGGGCAGCATAGCCATAGCGCTTCTGCCTGCCCTCGGTCAGCGTGAAATCGATCATCGCCCGCAGCGCCACCGTCGCCGCCAGCGGATGCTTCTCCGCCAGTGTCTCGGCCGCTGGGGCCAGGAATTCGTAGTGATCGCCATCGACCTCGTCCTGCCGGTCGATCAGCAATCGCGCGGCGTGTCCAAGCGATGGCCAGTTCAGAAAGAAGGCTAGGGCCGCAAGCAGGTCGGGATGGGCCGCGGCATGCGCCATCGCACGCTCCTCGGCCTCGATGTCTTCGAAATCCGGCAGGCGTTTCAGGTAGGCCCGCAGGTGCTCACCCGAAAGGTCGCGCGCGAAACATGCCCAGCGGAATGCCTGCGCCTCGTCTTTCCGGTCAAGCGCCTCCGGCACTGCGAGCCGGGCCTCCTGCCACTCGGGCGGGATCCAGCGCGCCTGGTCCACCTCGGCCCGCTCGATGAAGCCGAGTGCGTCCCCTGCCCTGCCCGCCGCTAGCAGGCGCTGCGCGATCTCGGCCGCGATCTTGGGCACCTTTCGGGTCTTTGGGTCGTACTGGGCGATGAAGCCATCGACATCGCCCTGCACGTCGGCGATGTCCTTCAGCGCCATCTCGACCGTGCTTTGCCGCGCGCGTTCGTCCATCTCGTGGGCATATCGCGTGCCGCCGCTGCCCCAGCCGACGGCCTGCCACTCGCTCTTTGGCGGCACCGACACCGGCGTGCGGCCGAGTTCCTCGACCAGTGTCTTCAGATGCGCGACGCCATCGGGGCCCAGCGCCGGGGCGATGGTGGCGATCAACCCGTCATACTGACCAAAGCCGTTGTCCTGCAGAGCGTCGAGAACCTGTCGCGCCAGCACCTCGGGCGCAGCACCTGCCGCCCTGGCCACTTCGCCCAGATCGGCGCAGGCCTGGTGGAAGATGTCGATGACGGTGCCGCTGCTGTCATCACAGCGTTCGAATACCGGGGTGGCCAGCCCCATGAACCGCCACAAGAGCGCCAGCGCCTCACCGGGGTCATGCGGGGCGATCTGTTCCATGATGGCGCTGCGCTGTGTCTGAAGGTCCTTGACCAGCGGCTTGCGGTTCTGCCAGTTCACGAAGGTCCGCGCCTTCGCGATGCTGGTCAGCCGCTTGGTGATCTCCCGCGCCGCTTCCCTCGGGCCTTCCGCTCCGGCGAGAGCCAGCCGCAGCTTGCGCTTGGCAGCGGCATCGCCGGTGCTGATTTCGATCAGCAGCTGCGCCAGACGCTCAGCGCCGAGCGTCTCCAGGTTCTTTGCATTGAGGGTGGATTTCGACGCCATCGGGATTCCGTTTCTTTTCGCGGACCTTAGCAGCGCGAATGGGTGACCGGAACCTGCGTTCTGATTCGCGGGGGCAAGAGTTTTCGCCCACGGCTGCGAAGCAGCCCCTGCGTGAGATTGCGCGGATTTTCCTTTTTACACGCAATATCAATGTGTTCGTTGACTATGCATCCGCATTGCGCACTGTGGAAGCCAGAGAACACGGAAGCCACTCTCATGCCCAAACTCACAAAGCGCATCGTCGACGCCGCAGAAGCCCAAGCCGCCGAATACTTCGTCTGGGACAGCGACATTCCCGGCTTCGGACTTCGGGTGTTGCCCAGCGGGCGCAAAGGCTACGTCGTGCAATACCGCGCCGGGCGCCGGTCACGGCGGATCAGCCTCGGGCCAAGCACCGTGCTGACCTGCGAACAGGCACGCACCCGCGCCATCACCATCGTCGCCGCCGCGCGCAACGGACTCGACCCAGCCGCCGAACGCGACGCCGGGCGCAAAGCGATCACGATCAAGGAACTGGCCGAGAGGTTCGACAAGGAACACATCGCCATCCGCGTGAAGGCGAGCACGGGAAAGGAGTATCGTCGGAACCTGCAACGCTTCATCCTGCCCGCCCTTGGGCAGTTGACGGTCACGGGGATCACGCGGGCGGATGTCGCCAAATTCCACCACGACCTGCGTCACATCCCCTATCAGGCCAACCGCTGCCTTGAGGTGATCTCGAAGATGTTCAGCCTGTCGGAAATGTGGGGCCTGCGTCCGGACGGGACCAACCCGCGAAAGCACATCCGGAAATACCCCGAGGAAAAGCGCGAACGGTTCCTGAGCGCGGCCGAATTGCGCCGGATCGGCGAGGTGCTGCGCGAGATGGAAGCAGAAGGGGTGGAACTGCCCTCGGCCATCCTCGCCGCGCGTCTGCTGATCCTGACCGGATGCCGCATGAACGAGATCATGTCCTTGAAGTGGTCCTACATCGATTTCGACGTCCCTGCCCTCCGCCTGCCGGACTCCAAAACCGGTGCGAAGGTCGTCCATGTTGGCCAGCCAGTGGTGGAGCTGCTGCGCGGCACCCAACGCATTGACGGCAACCCGTGGGTGATCACCGGCACCCTTCCCGGCAAGCCGCTGAGCGATCTGCAACCCTTCTGGCAGCGCGTCCGTGCCCGTGCGGGGGTCAAGGACGTCCGCATCCACGACCTGCGCCACACCTTCGCGTCCACAGCCGTGGCGTCAGGTCAGGGCTTGCCGATGATCGGCAAGCTCCTTGGCCATACGCAGGTCCAGACGACGGCGCGATACGCCCATCTCGCGGCGGAACCAGTGCGGATGGCAGCCGACGCGGTCGCGCAGAACCTGCGGCAATCACTTGGATAATTTGGCCAATGACTGCCGCAACAGGACCAATCGACACTTCGTTCAGCTATGACAAGGCCAACCGCTCCTCGCTGTCGGGCCAGCGCGGGGTCGGCATGGAAAAGGGCCTCGAGATCCTGGCCCAAATCCGGGCGGAATTCGGCTGCCCGGTGCTGACGGACGTGCACGAAACCCACCACTGCGCCCCCGCGGCCGAGGTCGTTGACATCCTGCAGATCCCCGCATTCCTCTGCCGCCAGACGGACCTGCTGCTTGCCGCAGGGGCAACCGGCAAGGTCATCAACATCAAGAAGGGGCAGTTTCTGGCCCCCTGGGACATGGCGAATGTCGCCGCCAAGGTCGAAAGCACAGGCAACCGCAACATCCTTTTGCACATCTTTCGGCTACAATACGCTGGTGACGGATTTCCGCGCCCTGCCGATCATGGCGCAGACCGGCTGGCCGGTGGTGTTCGACGCCACTCATTCGGTGCAGCAACCCGGCGGGCTTGGCAGCGCCAGCGGTGGACAGCGCGAATTCGCGCCCGTTCTGGCGCGCGCGGCCTGCGCCGTCGGGGTGGCGATGCTGTTCATCGAAACCCATCAGGATCCCGACACTTCGCCATCGGATGGCCCCAACATGATCCCCCTGCACGAAATGGCAGGCCTTATCGGCAGCCTGCGCGCCATCGACAACCTGACCAAGGGCCGCGGCTGAGCCCGCGTCGATTGGCCCGATAACGCGGCATTCCCGGGCCGTTGCGTTGAAAAGGCGTCGATACACTGGCAGGTCGTGTCTCGAATGCTGTGGAAATTCCCTGGCGGCGCGCTCCGGGCATGTGGAGGCTCGGTTTTTCAAGCGGCGAGGTCAAGGGGCATCGGTTCGATGGGCTGAGAGAGGGTGTCCCAGCCATCGACCTTGCGCATCTGGATCTGGCCGGAAGCCAGCAGCGCCCAGAGTAGCATCGGCACGGTTTCGGCGCAGGGCAGCACGGTCTGGGTCTTGATGCGGCGGCGGAATTCCTCGTTCAGCCGCTCAATGGCGTTGGTCATGCGCGCAGATTTCCACTGCGATGGATCCAGTCGGGTGAAGGCGAACAGCCGCGCCCCGGATTCCTCCAGGCAGTCGGCCACTGCCCGGCACTGCAGGCGCCACTTGCGCAGGAAGGCGTTGCGGCGGCGCTCCAACTCGGCGGCGGTGTCGGCGTAGATCATGTCGCGGTAGTCCTCGGTCAGCTCGTCGTGCATGTGCTTCGGGGCATGGGCCAGGAGGTTTCGGTGCTTGTGAACCGTGCAGCGCTGGATCGGCAGGTCGTCGCCCCACAGCGCCACGAGCGCGGCTTCCAGCCCCGGGGCGCCGTCGACGACCACGAATTCGGGCCGTTTCAGGCCCCGTGCATCAAGATCATCGAGGAACTGGCGCCAGGCGGCCGTGCTCTCGCCGCCCATGTTTCTGATGGAAAGCAGCACCTTCTGCCCGTCGCGGCGCACGCCGATGGCGGCCAGCACCGAGATGTTCGTGGCTTTCCGGTCCAGCTTGGTCTTGATCACGGTGCCATCGAGGATCAGGCGGACGATGTCCTCATCGGCCAGACTGCGGGCACACCAGGCGTCCCAGTCTACCTTCACCTTGCGCCAAGCGCGGCTGACCACGTCCTTGCTGACGGCCCCCTCGAAGAGCCCAAACAGCGCCCGCTTGACCCGCCGGGCGTTGGTGCCGGCGAGATAGACCGCGGCGATCAGGGCCTCCGCCTTCTTTGTCAGCCGCTGATAACGGGGCAGCGCCTTCGAGCGCCATTCCGTCACCTTGCCCGCCTCATTCTCGATCCGGGCCCGCGGAACCCGGACCGTTTCCGCCCCGAAGGTGCCGGTCAGTTGCCGTTCGCGGTGCCCGTGGCGATAGCCCTTCGCAGGACCGTCGCCCCGATCGTAGCGAAGGCGGCCAAGGAAGCCGGCCAGCTCCTCCTCGAAAACAGCCTCGATGGTCGCGCGGACGTTGGTCCGCAGTCGCTCTTCGATCGGGTCGAACCCGGCCAACCCGGACAGTAGCGCAAGGCTCGCAGTGTCAGTAATCTGGTTCATGGCGTGATCTCCCTGGCGGTTGCTACCGCCGGTTTGGGTGATTGCAAGTCACCCGGAGATTACGCCGCCTTCAAGTTTCCACCACTTCCGAGACACGACCCACTGGCACCCCGCGGCGTGATGCGGCATAGTGGTGATGCGCGATTGGATGACGAAAAGGGGCTGACGGTGCAGCTTTTTGGGACTGTTCTTGATGGTGTTGTTGTTTTGGCGCCGCGTCGTTTTGGGGATGACCGTGGTTATTTTTCCGAGACGTGGTCTCGTCGAGTTCTGTTTGCTGCGGGGATTGATGTTGATTTCGTGCAGGACAACCATTCGCTGTCGCGGGGTGTTGGGACGGTGCGGGGGCTGCATTTCCAGCGTCCGCCGCATGCGCAGGCCAAGCTTGTGCGTGTGGGGCGGGGGCGGATCCTGGATGTTGCGGTGGATATCCGGCAGGGCTCTCCCAGCTATGGCCAGTGGGTGGGGGTGGAGCTTTCGGCCGATGACGGGCGGCAGCTGCTGATCCCGGCGGGGTTCCTGCACGGGTTCGTGACGCGCGAGCCGGACACCGAGGTGATCTACAAATGCTCTGACTACTACGCGCCCGACTGTGACGGGGCGGTGCGGTTCGACGATCCGGCGATCGGGGTGGACTGGGGGATCGCGCCGGGGGCGGCGGTCCTGTCGGACAAGGACCGCGCGGCGCCGCTGCTGCGCGATCTGGACAACCCGTTCCGCTATGAGGGGCCCTTTGGCTATTCGGCGGGGCTGGAGGTCGTGCGATGAAGATCCTGGTGACCGGCGGCGCGGGCTTCATCGGCTCTGCGGTGGTGCGGCTGGCGGTGGCGCGGGGGCACCAGGTGGTCAACCTCGATGCGCTGACCTATGCCGCCTGCCTTGAGAACGTGGCCCCGGTCGCGGAAAGCCCGCTTTACACGTTCGAACATGCCGACATCCGCGACCGCGCAGCACTGGACCGCATCTTTGCCGCGCATCGCCCTGATGTTGTGATGCATCTTGCCGCCGAAAGCCATGTCGACCGGTCGATCGACGGGCCGGGCGACTTTATCGAAACGAACATCACCGGCACCTACCAGATGCTGGAGGCCGCGCGCGCCTACTGGACGCGCGAGGGGCGGCCCGCGGGGTTCCGCTTTCACCACATCTCGACGGACGAGGTCTTTGGCTCGTTGCCCGCGGACCCTTCGGTGAAGTTCACCGAAGACACGCCCTATGACCCGCGCAGCCCCTATTCGGCATCCAAGGCCGCCAGCGACCATCTGGTGCGCGCCTGGCATGAAACCTACGGCCTGCCGGTGGTGCTGACGAACTGTTCGAACAACTACGGCCCCTATCACTTCCCCGAAAAGCTGGTGCCGGTGATCATCCTGAACGCGCTGGCCGGCAAGCCGCTGCCGATCTATGGCGACGGCTCGAACATCCGCGACTGGCTTTATGTCGAGGATCACGCCGATGCGCTGCTGCTGGTGCTGGCACAGGGCGAGCCGGGGCGCAGCTACAATATCGGCGGCGAGAACGAGCGGACGAACCTGGAACTGGTGCGCACGCTGTGCGCCATTCTGGATGAGAAACGCCCGAAAGCCTCGGGCAGCTATGCCGACCAGATCACCTTCGTGACCGACCGGCCCGGCCATGACGCGCGCTATGCCATTGATCCCGGCCGCATCCGCGCCGAACTGGGCTGGCGGCCAAGCGTGACGGTGGAAGAGGGGCTGGCCCGCACCGTGCAATGGTACCTGGACAACGAGGCCTGGTGGCGCCCGCTGCAGGGCCGCAAGGGCGTGGGCGAACGGCTTGGGGTGAAGGCATGAAGCTTCTGGTCTTTGGCCGCACCGGCCAGGTGGCGACCGAACTGGCGCGGCGTCTGCCGGCGGGCTGGCAGGCGGAATTCCTGGGGCGCGAGGCGGCCGACCTGTCGGATCCGGCGGCCTGTGCGGCCGCCGTGGCGGGCACCGATGCCGATCTGGTGATCAACGCCGCCGCCTGGACGGCCGTTGACAAGGCCGAGGCCGAAGAGGCCGCGGCGACGGTTGTGAACGGGGCGGCGCCGGCGGTGATGGCGCAGGCGGCCGCGGCGCGGGGGATCCCGTTCCTGCATGTCTCGACCGATTATGTCTTTGACGGTGGCGGCACCCGCGCTTGGGCCCCTGATGACGCCACCGGGCCGCTTGGCGCCTATGGCCGGTCGAAACTTGCCGGCGAGGCGGGCGTACGCGCGGCCGGCGGGGCGCATGTGATCCTGCGCACCTCGTGGGTGGTGTCGGCGCATGGGGGCAACTTCGTCAAGACGATGTTGCGCCTTGGGCGCGAACGCGGGGCGCTGCGGATCGTGGCCGATCAGGTCGGCGGGCCGACCCCGGCCGCCGCGATTGCCGATGCGCTGCTGACCATCGCCGCGGCCTTTGGCACCGGGCGCGGCGTGACCGGCACCTTCCACTTTGCCGGCGCCCCCGATGTCAGCTGGGCCGATTTTGCCCGCGCGATCTTTGATCAGGCCGGCTTGACGGTGGATGTCACCGACATCGCCACCGCCGATTACCCCACCCCGGCGCGGCGCCCGGCCAATTCGCGCATGGACTGCACCAGCCTGACCGCCGCCTATGGCATCGCGCGCCCCGACTGGCGCGCGGGCCTGGCCGCGATCCTGACCGACCTTGGAGAGACGCGCCAATGACGACAAGCACTTCGGGCCGCAAAGGCATCATCCTGGCCGGCGGATCGGGCACGCGGCTTTACCCGATCACGATGGGCCTCTCGAAACAGCTGCTGCCGGTCTACGACAAGCCGATGATCTACTATCCGCTGAGCGCGCTGATGCTGGCCGGCATCCGCGAGATCGCGGTGATCACCACCCCCGAGGACCAGTCGCAGTTCCGCCGGCTTCTGGGCGATGGCACCGATCTGGGCCTGCAGCTGAGCTATATCGCCCAGCCCTCGCCTGACGGGCTGGCGCAGGCCTATCTGCTGGCGCGCGACTTTCTGGCAGGCAGCCCTTCGGCGATGGTGCTGGGCGACAACATCTTCTTCGGCCACAGCCTGCCGCAGCTTCTGGCCGAGGCCGATGCCCATGCCGTGGGCGGCACCGTCTTTGGCTATCACGTCTCTGACCCAGAGCGCTATGGCGTGGTCGAGTTCGACGCCGAGGGCCGCGTGAAGTCGATCGTGGAAAAACCCGCTCGCCCGGCCTCGAACTATGCGGTCACCGGGCTTTACTTCCTCGACGGCACCGCCCCCGAAAAGGCCGCCCGCGTCACCCCCTCGCCGCGCGGAGAGCTGGAAATCACCACCCTGCTGGAAATGTACCTGGCCGAGGGAACCCTCGCCGTCAAACGCATGGGCCGCGGCTACGCCTGGCTCGACACCGGTACCCACGGCAGCCTCCTCGACGCCGGAAACTTCGTGCGAACCCTCGAAAAACGCCAGGGCCTGCAGGTCGGATGCCCCGAAGAAATCGCCTACACCAAGGGATGGATCTCCCGCGAAAACCTCCTCATACGCGCAAAACTCTTCGACAAAAACGACTACGGAAAATACCTGAAAGATATGTAATTATGACAGCAGCTGAAAACTCTGGCATAACTTGGAATTACAGTATGGGCCTTCTTAAGGACAAATCTCAGGCGCTCGATGCGACCCACCGCGTAATGGTAGTCGGGGGAAATGGTTTCATAGGCCGCCACGTGGTGCAGCACCTCACCCAGACTGGGGTTGAGGTGCTGGTATTTGATATGATATCACAGACAGACCGGCCCTCCAATACAAAGCAAATTGTCGGCTCCATTACCGACGAGACACATTTCGCATCCGCAGTAACGGGATGCCAGACCGTCGTGTTTTTGGCAAACAGTTCTCTGCCCGGCTCGTCACCCACAAACCTCTCGGATGAGATCCACGCGCATGTTCACGCGACCGTGAAAGCCGCGGAGCTTTGCCGAGCGGCAGGTGTCCAACGATTCCTGTTCGCCTCCTCGGGCGGCACTGTCTATGGCTACTCCTCAGACGCTCCACTCTCCGAAGAAATGTCTACGCATCCTCGCAATGCATATGGCGTCTCTAAGCTCACAATCGAGCATTACCTGCGTATTCTTGAGATGCAGGGCGACATGAAAACAGTGAGCCTGAGAATTTCAAACCCCTACGGCGAGGGACAGCGGGCAATTCGAAATCAGGGCTTCATCGCCGCAGCTATGCACAGTGCCATATCCGGCCAGCCGATAACGATCTGGGGCGACGGATCAGTGCAGCGCGATTTCATTCATGTTTCGGATTTGGCGAATGCCTTTGTCGCAGCAATAGCCTGTCCGGCCCCGCCCCAAGTGGCAAACATCGGCTCGGGCCAAGCGCTTTCGTTGCTCGATGTCATCAGAATGGTGGAATGCTGCACAGGCCGGGAGCTACGAGTGCATTTCGAGCCAGGACGGGCAATCGACGTAAAGCGTAATGTGCTCAACATTCGCCGGGCGCGCGAAACCTTGGGCTGGCAGCCGCGGATCGCGATCGACGAAGGACTGCGTAGCACCGCTAAATGGTGGATGGAACAGGCATGACATCCCGGCCAATATGCAGGACCAAGCCTGTTCAGATAACGGTCTGCCAAGATGGCCCAAGACACCTTGCCCCGTTTCTGTTCGCAGCGAAGAGAGGCTGGGGTCTGTGCGCTACTGAAGCTATGCTTGTCGTGAGCTTTGCTTGTGAGCAGAAACTCAAATTAATTCCACCACGCAGATCTGATACCGATAGCTGCGATGTTGTGAGGACGACCCAGTGAGCGATGACGCTAATCCGAATGAACCCCATCTCCAAGCATTTAAGCATCTGGCTATCGAAGGAAACGGCAGCCTCCTCGGGAGTGTGGCGCTGCGGGGCGAACGAACTCTCAGTGGTTGGCTGCATGATCCGGCCCGGCCTCATCGCCGCTGCCGAATCCAAGTGATCCACACGCATACTGGGGCAATTCTAGCGGAGACCGTAGCAGACCGCCCACGACCGGATCTGGTCGCGGCAGGTCTTCACGGCGACGGCCACTATGGCTTCTCCATTGAGGTGCTTACTGATACGAATACCGCCCTTCCCGTCACCATCCTAGAAGCAGAGGGTGGCCACACGCTTCGCAAGCTGGTGTTGCCCTCCAGCTGCAAGACAATTCACGGCACTGTCGATTCGGTCAACGGGCGCCAGATCGGCGGTTGGGTGCAGGACTTGAGGGCGACCAACCGCATCTGCAAAGTCCAAGTGCGAGCAGAGGATAGCGGCGAGGTATTAGCAGAGGTTCAAGCAAAGAACTTGCGGCGCGACTTGGCCGAAGCCGGCATCGGCAATGGACGCCACGGCTTCACGGCACGAATTGCGGCACGCTCGGAGGACGAGATTACCGTCTTGGTGGAAGAGGTCGACACCGGCCATCTGATCCGCCGCCTGACACTGCCGCCCGAACGCATACGCGGCCGCGTCGACGTCGTGGTCGGCCGGAAGGTCGGTGGGTGGGTATTCGATACTGAATTTCCGGAACGCCGATGCCGGATCGAGTTGCGCGCAGGCGACACTAACGAAACAATAGCCGCGGCACAGGCTGACATGCTGCGTGATGACCTAGTTCATGCGCAAATCGGTGATGGCCGCCACGCCTTCATGCTTGAGGTTAACGCACGCGAGGATGAACCCCTGACCCTCCACGTGCACGAAACCGAAACTGGTGTTCTTCTGCGCACGGTGCACATTGAGGCACGCGATACCAGAATCCTCGGCCACGTCACGACAGGCGAGCGTCGCCGAATCGGTGGATGGATTCAGGACCGCGACCGCCCCGAACACCGCTGCCGGGTGATCGTCGTGGCGGCAGATACCGGGCAGGTTCTGGCCGAAGCGAGCGCCGACAGACTGCGCAGCGACTTGGTTGACGCCGGAAT
Source organism: Ruixingdingia sedimenti (assembly GCF_031432425.1). Taxonomy (NCBI): domain Bacteria; kingdom Pseudomonadati; phylum Pseudomonadota; class Alphaproteobacteria; order Rhodobacterales; family Paracoccaceae; genus Ruixingdingia; species Ruixingdingia sedimenti. Next base: position 15,028 of record NZ_JAVKPH010000044.1, read on the forward strand.
CGGCGATGGCCATCATTCTTTTTCAGTCGAGGTGACACTGCGTGACTACGAAGCCGTTCCAGTCCGGGTAATGGAGGCCGAGAGCGGTCATGTGCTTGCCGAAATAATACTTCCGCCGACGCGCCCCATGATCGACCGAAGCCCCGAGGCCGTTGCAAAGCGTAATCGACTGCTAGCACCGTTCATGGACTCGGTTAGGATCAACGCGCTGATTGAAGATTCCGATCTTCGTACACAAGTATTGTACGAAAATATTCTGTCTTACTACCAGTTGTTTGATGCGGAATTCTACCGGGGGCAATATTTGTCAACGCAGGATAGCAGTGTTGATCCGCTTATTCATTACATCACGACAGGATCGAGCAAGTCCTTTGCGCCTAATGCCTATTTTGACCCAGTCGAGTATCTCTCTCTAAACCCAGATGTAGCGCCGCAAGGGGTAGACCCGATAATTCATTATTTTCTGTTTGGCTACAGTCAGGGAAGGCCTGTTGGCTCCAGTTTTGACGCCACATATTACACTGAGCGGTATCCGGATGTAATAAGCACTCAGATAAACCCGCTCTATCACTTCCTAGCCTTTGGTCGAAAAGAGGGACGTATACCGATTAGTTCTGCCGAACAGGTAGTACAGTTTCTTCAAGAGAAAGAAGTACAGGGATTCGGCCTGCGTAGCAGCGGTCAGATAGTTCTAGTTACCCATGATCTTGCCGTGGGGGGCGCGCAACAGCTTGTGCGTGACTTGGCTCAATGGCTTATCTCCTCGACCAAATACAGCGTCTGCTTTGTCGCGATGGCCGATGGCGACCACCGCCACCTGTTCGAACGGATCGCGCCGGTGCATGTGCTTCCCAGAGAGCCCTCGTCGCAGGCAATTGCAGAACTGGAAGCCTTTGCCGGCACCGATGTGCGGGGGCTTTTCGTAAATTCTGCAGCCAGTAGCGGTTTCTTCGACTTCTGGAAGGCCGACACGCCGGCGATCTGCTACGTCCACGAGCTTCAGAAGATCCTCGATCTATTTCCCGGCAGCATTGCGCGGCTCAACGACCGATGCACCACCTTGGTATGTGGCAGCACGGCGGTGCTGGACAACCTGCGCGACGCCCACTGCGTTCCCGCCGCCAAGTTGCGCCTGATCTACGATTTTATCGGCCCGGTATCGAGCGAGGGCCGATCCGATGCCCGCCGCGCGGCGCAGCGCAAGGAGCTCGGCATACCGGATGACAGCCTCGTCGTGATGGGTTGCGGAATCATGCATTGGCGCAAGGCGCCCGACAAGTTCATCGAGGTGGCCGAACTGGTCCGCGAAAGGCTGGACCGCCCTGTAACTTTTGCGTGGATCGGCGGCGGCCCCGACGAGGTCGCGTGCCGAAGGATGATTGCCGAGAAGAACCTGGGCGATACAGTCCGGCTTCTTGGTTATAGGGAGGACGTGGCCGATGCGCTCGAGGCCGGAGACCTGTTTCTGCTCTCGTCCGAGGAAGACCCCTTCCCACTGGTCTGCCTCTACGCCGCCGCGAAGCAGCTGCCGGTTCTTTGTTTTGACGATGCGGGCGGTATGCCGGAGTTCGTCGCGCGCGGCTGCGGCCTAGCTGTGCCGTTCCTCGATGTCGCGGCGATGGCGGATGCGATATGTCTTTACGCGAATGACCCAGATAGAGTGGCACGCGACGGGAACTCCGGCCTGCAAGCGGTGCTGGAGGAATTCACCGTCACCGAAGCGGGCCCGCGCATCCTCGATCTCTTGCGCGACTCGATGGGCGTAGCTCCACACGTCAGCGTAATTGTGCCGAACTACAACTATGAAAACTACCTCGACGAACGCCTTCGAACGATCTACGCTCAGACCTTCCAGGATTTCGAAGTTATCCTGCTCGATGACGCATCACCCGACAATTCGCTTGCAGTTCTAGAGAGATGGGCCGCCCGGCGTCCAGCGACGCGGGTTGTGGCAAATACCGAGAACTCCGGCTCGCCATTCATACAGTGGCTGCGCGGCATCCGCGAGGCGCGGTCAGACCTGATCTGGATCGCGGAGGCCGACGATTTCTGCGAACCCGGGTTACTAGCGGCGCTGGTACCTGCCATGGATGATCGCAACGTTTTTATAGCCCATGCGAAATCCGTGCCGGTGCGGGCCGATGGCAGCCGGATCGGGGATTACGACGACCTTTACCTCAACCGCATCGCTGATGGGAGGTGGCGGAAATCCTATGTCGCCACTGATCATGTCGAGGTGGATTCCGGTTTTGCTGTCGGTAATGTGATCCCCAACGCGAGCGCAGTGATGCTGCGGCGGTTCGAACCAGATGACGCCTTCGTGCAGGAGGTCTCGTCTATGCGTATGTGTGGTGACTGGTATTTCTACCTGCGAGCGCTACGCGGCGGGCACATCGCCTTCGATGCCCGTCCGCTGAACTTTCACCGGCGGCACGGCAATACCGTTACAAGCCAGACCGAAGGCAGCCTACGATATTTCAACGAACTAGTAGCGATTCGGAGCTTCCTGAGCGCCAACTACCAGCTGTCGAAGCCCACGCGCGAACGCATGGATGCTTTCATCGTGCAAGACCTAGACCGATTTGGAGTGGTGGACGAGGCAACGCGAGCCGAAATCAGGGCAACCGCCGGCGCTGTGTGCGTAAAGGCTCTGCCTACCCTGCTCGCCGTCATCAGTGACCTGTCGCCCGGCGGAGGGCAGATGTTCGCGATACGCCAAGCCAATGGATGGAGTCGCGCTGGTGGGCGCGCAATTCTTCTGAACGTCGGCATGTACCCCGACCACACCGGAGTTCTAAAGCGGATTGACAGCCGCGTGGCGTTCCGCGACGCGCGCGAACCAGGATTTTCATTGGAAACTCTGCTGCGCGACTATGACATTGATGTGGTGAACTCATCACTTTGGTGGGCTGACCGGTACATCCATTCGCACCGAGATGCGCTACCTGATACTGTAGCTTGGTGCGTTACCATGCACGGCTGCTATGAAACGCTGCTGACTAATCCCGACACCGACAAGAGCTTTCCTGCTCGATTTCCCGAGATGCTCGAGCGAGTGGACGAATGGGTCTACATCGCTGAGAAAAACTTAGAAGTATTCCGGATATACGGCAAACCATCGCGCATCTCAAAGATCGACAACGGCTTCGAACCTGAGTCGCCTCGCCTTCTAACACGTCAAGAACTTGGACTACGGCCCGGGGCGCTAGTGCTGCTATTGGCGAGCCGCGCGATCGAGCCCAAGGGCTGGTACCAGGCCGTCGAGGTCACAAAGCGTCTCAATGCGGCGGGCATCGCGGTCGACCTAATGCTGGCCGGAGACGGCCCAGCCGCCGAGCGCATCCGTGCCGAGGAAACCGCAGACTTCATCCATCTCTATGGCCATGTCGACAACGTGCAGGATTACATCAACGTCGCCGACATCGGGCTGCTGCCAAGCTACTTCACAGGGGAGTCAATGCCGCTCGTGGTGATCGAGATGATGGCCCAAGCGAAGCCGATCGTCGCCTCGAACGCTGGAGAAATTCCTCAGATGCTGACCAGCGCAGACGATGAAATTGCCGGGGCGGTGGTTGAAATTGTTGACGGGACCGTCCCGGTTGAGGCACTGGAAGTTGCTGTGCTCTCGCTGTCGGACGCAAAGGCCCGAGAACGCGCAGGCAGGATTGCTCAGAGCATTTTTCAACAGCGGTTCACGATGTCGACGATGCTTCAGAGATACAGGGCCATGTACGAAAGTAACCTTATTCGTCGTCGAGAGCTTCACGACTGATCGAACTGCCTCAGTCAAATCTGTCCTCATCACCAACAGACAGCCGCTGAACCAGCAAGTTTAGCGTGTTAACCATCAGCTCCGGGTAACAAACACCCGCAACATGATCAGGGAAATGAAGTATGCTAAGAAACCCACTCGTTCTAGGCGTTTCCCCAGTACCCAAAATTGAGGGAATCAAGCTGGATGAAGTGTTTCGGCGCCTTGGGCAGAATTCTGGGAATATGCTGTTCACCGAGTCACTACTCAAAAATCTTGCCGGCTCCACCCATGCCTTCTTTGATTTCAACCAAGACGCACTGGATGGACGCGATTGCTTAGTGGTTGCCGCCGCGAACTGGCTCGCAACCGGGCAGGACATGGCATGGCTAGCAGACCGACTGGAACTTACCACGCTTCCGATCTTTATCGTCGGTCTAGGCGCCCAATCGACCTTGGATGGGAAGATCCCGAAACTGCCGCCCGGAACGCAGCGCCTCGTGCGGCTTATCAGCGAACGTTCGGTGAATATAAGCGTGCGCGGTCACTTCTCTGCCGAAGTCCTAGATCACTATGGGGTCCACAATGTCGTGGTGACAGGCTGTCCTTCGCTGTTATTGGCAGGCAAGCGTGGCTTTTCCATCGCAACCCCCGACGCCCTGCCCGATAGCAGCGTGTGCCTGCACGGCACGAGGCACAGGTTTCACAAGACCGACGCTTTCCAGAATTATATCTATGCTCAGGGCTTCACGCGCAGGATTGACATGGTGCTGCAATCGGAACTGGCAGATACCCTATATGTTCTTGGCCGGACAAACAATGCGGAAAGTGTTCGTCAAGCCGCCGAACCGTTAGTTGCAAGCTATGGCACTGACAATATTGATCAGATCGCTCGGTATCTCAAAACGCACGGCAAGATATTCTTCGAACTTGAACCTTGGCTAGACTACCTACGCACAAAGTCGTTCTGCGTCGGCACACGCATTCATGGCACCGTGGCCGCCCTGCTGAGCGGCACGCCGGGCATGCTGATAGCTCATGACTCTCGCACCCGGGAACTAGCCGAGACTATGAGCATCCCCTTCGTTCTGTCGACGGCAATCGACACAGATCGCCCAATCGATTTCGACGCGCTCTACGATCCTGCGGCGATGCGCAGCTTCGAAACAGCATATCCAGCGTATCTGCACCGGTTCAAGGAGTTCTTTGCCGGAAACGGGCTGGAAGTAACGCCGGATATCCAAGGCTAGGTCATGTTGACAAATGGCGGAGCCAGAGGCGGATCGACGTGATGTCGATGAAGCCCAGGAAGCTTTCGGCGGTCTTGTCGTAGCGGGTGGCGACGCGACGGGCATTCTTGAGCTTGTTGAAGCACCGCTCAACGAGATTGCGCAGGCGGTAGAGCCTGCGGTCAACGGCGACCCGTAGCTTCCGGGTTTTGCGCATGGGGATGACCGGCACCACGTCGCGCACCTCCATGGGTAATCCTCCCCGAAAGTAAGGGGCTGCATAAGTAGAATTTTCTCGCCAAGAAGAACGAGGAGATTCTGAATGAAGACCAGCAGATACACTGAAGCGCAGATTCTGGCGATCCTGCGGCAAGCCGAAGGCGGTGTGCCGGTGGCGGAGCTGTGCCGCGAGCACGGGATGAGCGACGCGTCCTTTTACAAGTGGCGGGCCAAGTATGGCGGCATGGATGCGTCGATGGTCAGCCAGATGAAGGCGATGGAAGAAGAGAACCGTCGGCTGAAGCGTAACCACCCGGTTGGCACCGCCTGCCGGATTTCGTCGTGTGGTTCTAAGATACGTGCATAGCGACGTCGCAAACGACGTGTCTTATGCGCGGAGGGGCGATGCGGGGCGAGGTTCTGGGTGTTGAGCGCCGCCGGCGTTGGGACGACGAGGTGAAGCTGGCGGTCGTGAGCGCCGTGGGGGTAGACGGTGCGACGGTCACCCAGGTTGCGCAGCGCTACGAGGTGACGCGCCAACAGATCTACGCCTGGCGTCACGAGCTGAAGCGCAAGGGTTTATGGTCGCCTGATGCTGGGGCGCTGTTCCTGCCCGCCGGCATGGTGCCCGCGATGGAACTGAGCACGGTTGAGCCTCCAGCCCGGGCCGCCGCCCCGGCAGCATGGGTTGAGTTGCGGCTCGCGAAGGGCCGCGTGCTTCGGTTCGAGAGTAACATCGACGATGTGGCGCTGTCGCGCCTGATCCGCGCGGTGGATGCGGCATGATCGGTCCGGGAACCGGGGTGCGGGTATATCTGGCCTGCGGTGCGACCGACATGAGAAAGGGGATCGGCGGGCTGGCGGCGCTGGCGCAAGACGTGTTGCGCCAGAAGCCGACCGGCGGTGCGGTCTTCGCCTTCCGGGGCCGCAAGGGTGATCGGCTGAAGCTGCTCTACTGGGATGGCCAAGGCTTCTGCCTTTACTACAAGGTCCTGGAGCGCGGGCGCTTTCCCTGGCCGAACACCAGTTCGGGGGCGGTGCGGCTGACCTCGGCGCAGTTGGCGATGCTGTGGGAGGGCATCGACTGGCGTCGACCGGACTGGGGCGCGCCACCGGCCCGGGTGGGGTGACTTATCCGCCTGAAACCATTTGTTTTTATGGTGCTTCCGGGTGGGGCGTGGTAAATGATGGCATGTCGAGCGACGCGCCTATTCTTCCCGAAGATCCCGCCATTCTGAAGGCGATGATCGCCGCCTTGCAGGCGGAAAACGCGAAGATGTCGGCGACGATCCGGGCGCATGGCCAGCTCATCCAGACGCTCCGACTGCGGATCGCGAAGCTGAAAAAGCAGGCCTTCGGCAAGTCCTCGGAAAAGATCGAGCGCGAGATCGAACAGCTCGAACTGGCGCTCGAGGACCTGCTCATCGCCAGCGCCGAAAGCGCCACCACCCCGGCGGACGACGACGAGGCGGATGCCGCCCTTGAGGTCGCGACCGACGACATCGACGCGGGCAAGCCCCGCCGTCGTCCCCGTGTGTCGGCAACCACCCCGCGCGAGCGGCGGGAGCTCGATCCCGGCAGCTGCTGCCCGGATTGCGGCGGCGATCTGCGCCTCGTGGGCGAGGACATGAGCGAGATGCTCGACCTTGTCGCGGCACAGCTGAAGGTCCTGCAGATCGCGCGGCTGAAGAAGTCCTGCCGCCGTTGTGAGAAGATGGTGCAGACGCCCGCGCCCAGCCGTCCGATCCCCGGCAGCATGGCGAGCGCGGCGCTCTTGGCCTGGATCCTCGTGTCCAAGTTCGATGACCATCTTCCTTTGTATCGTCAGGCCGAGATCTTCGCCCGCATGGGGGCAAACATCCCGGACAGCACGCTGGTCGACTGGTGTGGGCGCGCCATGAAGGTGTTGGCGCCGCTGGTCGATCGGCTCGAGGCCGATGTGATGGCCAGCGACCTTCTCCACGCCGATGACACCCCCATCCGGGTGCTGGACCGGTCCCTCAAGGACCGAGGCCTCGGCAAGGGGGTGAAGCAAGGCCGGATCTGGGCCTATGTCCGCGATCCGCGACCCTGGACAGGCACAGCGCCACCCGGGGCGGTCTACCGCTTCGCCCCGGACTGGAAGCAAGAGCATGTCCATGGGCATCTGGCCCAGACCCGCGGCATCCTGCAGGCCGACGGCTACAAGGGCTACGCCAAGCTTTACGAACCCGACCCAGACGGCACGCCCCGTCTGCAGGAGGCGTCATGCTGGGCGCATCTGCGGCGCGACTTCCACGACGAATGGGCCAAGACGAAATCCGCCATCGCGCGCGAGGCGCTCGACCGCATCGGCGCGCTCTACGACATCGAGCGCGAGATCAACGGGCAGCCTGCCGAGATCCGCGTTGCCGCGCGCCAGAAGCTCAGCGCGCCGAAGGTCGAAGCCTTCTTCGCCTGGTCCGAGAGCCAGCTCACGCGGATCCCCGGCAAAGGCGACCTCGCGCGCGCATTCCGCTATGGGCTGGCCCGTCGGGCCTCGTTCAGCCTCTTCCTCGGCGACGGCCGCGTCGCCATCGACAACAATCCGGCCGAGCGTGCCCTGCGCCCGATCGGCATCGGCCGGAAGAACTGGCTCTTCGCGGGCGCCGACACCGGCGGCGAAACGCTGGCCCGCGCCATGACGATCATCGAGACCGTCAAGCTGAACGGCCTCGATCCGCAGGCCTATCTTGCCGACGTGCTCAACCGGATCCAAGACCACAAGATCAATCGTCTCGATGAACTGCTCCCGTGGAACTGGACACCGGTCGCCGTCGCTCAGGCCGAGGCCGCCTGATCAACCGCGGTGCCAACCGGGCGGTTACCAAAGAACGCCCACTCGTCGTTCGACATCAGGTTTCGTGCCACGCTGGTCTCCATTGCAGATACCAGCTTGAATCACGATCACCGCGCCCGGTGAATCCCTTTTGTCAACACGCCCTACCTTCCGGGATGTGACAGCTAAGGAGCACCGGTCATTTTGCGGAATGCTTGACCAGCCATTGGAATATCGTTTCGTTGAAATGGACGCGGTTCTTTTCTTCCATTGGGATTTTATTTAGCGTATTCAAAAGCTCAATAGTGCCCTCGGGCGGTTGAGCATTGAGGTTTTCAATAATCTTGAAATCTGTATCGTTTATGTCAAGAAATGCCATTATATCTGATATAACATTCCTGCTGTAGTGTATTACTTTCACATCGAAATAGTTAGCCCAGTTCGCTAGCTTCTTGGCCCCAAGGTCGTATTTTGCGGGGCCGCCCAGTTCAGCTTCATGGAACCCACGCCTGATCCTTTGCTCTCGCATCGAACGGCGCCAGTCTTCTATATCACGTTTCACAAATATCGGGGTCACATCATGCTCGGAAAGTGTTTTCTTTACGAACCCGATTTGTTCCTGCCCTGCGGATGAAAATGCCTCGCTCGAAATTAGGAGCCTCCCTCCAAGCTTCATATTTCCATCAATGTATTGTTTCAACTCATCCCATATCTGCTCTCGTGGTTTCTTCGCCTTTATCGCGAATGCTGGCCATTCGTCAAGAAGTGAAAAGGCGAGAAGATGTTGAGCGGTGCTGTCTTTATGAGAACTTGGAAGTCGCGGATAATGTATGCCCAACTCGAGAAGCTTTGCACTGTTTTCTGTGAGAAAAGATTGAAGCGTAGTCGTCCCGGTCCGGGAGTCTCCAATGTGGATGAAAATTTTCAAACGCACTTCTCCGTTCAGTTTTTCTATTGATGTCAACCCGGCTTATTCACGGAAGTCTGACCGTAGCGGTTGCGTGCGCCTGAAGGTGCTTTAGGGAAAGTCTGAAAAACCTGTGCGTTTCGGCGCGATCTGATAGGATTTTGCGGGATGCGACGAGGAGCCCCGCCGATG
>NZ_JAVKPH010000045.1:0-23584 GCF_031432425.1 Ruixingdingia sedimenti
ACGCCTTCGAACCGCGTCCAGGCGTCCTGGCCGCCCTCGCGGACCGGTGTGGTAAGGGCTGCGTCCACGCAGGGTTTCTCGCGCGGCTCGGCCGTCGCCATGCCGACACCGGGCATGGGCGGCATCTCGCCCGCGCGCTCGAGCATGTCGGCCAGATCGAACTCGAGATCGCTGGCTTCACGGATCAGGACGAGCCGTTCCTGTCCGCCCTTGTGATAGACCGTGCCGGGCACGCGGATCGGCTGGTGCGCCGAGCGGAAATGCATGTCGCCGCCGACCTTGAGCGCGATATCGCCCCGCAACTGGCAGAGCTGGTCGAGATCTCCGCCTTCGGCAGGCTCGGTCAGCTTCCACCAGACATGGAGCTTGGTCGCGCCATCGGCTGTGCGTCCGCCGCTCTCGACGATCAGCGTTGGTCGCCCGAGGTGGTGGACGAGGTGATCGAGCTTGGCAGCGATGTCGCCCGCGTCCAGATCGACCACGACGCTCTGCATCTGCAGGACATCGGCGGCACGCGCCTGTCCGGTTTCCGCCACTGTGCCGGGAATGACATAGACCGCCGCTCCCTCGCGCGCGCCCCAGGCGGCGAAGGTGGCGAGCTTGTCGGGCGCCGCACCGTTCGCGTCGATCCAGATGTTGTGAGGCCGGCCGTCCTTGCCCTGACCCTTGTCCACGAAGCCACGGACAGGGATCAGTCCCTCGGAATAGCCGAAGACCACGTCGACGAAGCGCGCGATCTGCGCGGGGTCCGGTTCCACGGCGAAGGGATCGGGCAGCGGTGCCGCGTCATTGAAATCCCGCCACGGGTTGAAGTGGATGATCTTGTCGTCGCTCATGCCGCCAACCCCCAGCACCGTTCGGCATAGGCGCAGAACCGGCATTCGAAGAAGTCGCGGTTGGCGGCGATGCGGGGCAGCAACTCGCCGGCGTCGGTGGCTTGGAGTATCCGCACCGCGCGGTCGGACATGCGCTGCGCCAGATCGGCATCGAAGGCGACCTGCTCGTGATGCAGTTCGGCCGTGTCCTTGTTGATCGCCGTGAACAGTGCCGGGGCCGTGGAAATCCCCCGCACCGAAGGCTCCATGTAGGCCTGGTAGATCGCGATCTGGGCGGCATAGACGGGCTTGGAGACGGCGACCCCGTCCTTGACGCAGGCCCGCCAGTTCCTGGCGTTCATCGTCTTGCATTCCCAGAGCGCCGGGGTGCGGAGACCGAGCGCGGCCGGGGCTCCGGCCACGATCCCGTCGACATGGCCACGAATGCGGCCGCCCGCGACGGAAAAACCGAACTGCTCTCCGTCCGGCCTGTTGCCCTTGCGGGTGTAGAGGTCGAGCCCCGCCGCCCGCAGCCAGCGGATCGCCAGATCCTCGAGTTGATGTCCGATCTCGAAGATCCGCAGGGTCTGGCCGCCGAAATCCGCGCCCTCATCCTTGGGCGCACCCGCGAACTCGAACTGCAGCGCGCGTTCGCAGGCATGTCCCAGACGGGACGCGCCGAGATAGGTCCGTGGCGGCGTGGCCTCCCGCTCGGCGATCAGCGCGGCGTCGACCAGCGCGTTGATCCGCTCGGCCATGGAGGGGCGAGGGTTGAAATCCAGCATCAGAACGGCACCTCGCTCCCGGCGGCGATGCGCGACATCTCGGCGCCGTAACCTTCCAGCACCTCCTCAATCAGGGCGGTGACATCGGTTTCGGTGAGATCGCGCAGCCGCTTGTCCCAGCCGATCAGGTCCATCGTCTGGCCCAGCCGCTTCATCACCATTGCAATGGCGAGGCGTTCTTCATCGGTCGTTCCCTGCATGGTCAGTCCTTTCCGGTGGCGAGCCGCGAAGAACGCCTGGCAGTGCATCGAGCAGAACCAGCGGTGTTCGCGAGGGCGGGGTTTGTAGGGGTTGAAGAAGCCGAAGCCGCGCGCGGGGCGCAGACAGACGGCGCAAGGCTTGAGGCGCGGGTGCCAGAGCCGAATACGCTCCGGGCAATCCGCAGTCGCTGCGGGCGGGGATGGGACTTGCGCGACATGATTCACGCCGCCCTTCGCTCGGGCTCGGCCGCCGTGACGAGGCGCCGGATGTCGCGCTTGTTGAACTGGAACGAGATCAGCGCGGAGGCGCGATAGCGCGTCAGGCCGTAATCGCGCCGGAACTCGGGCGGCAGGCAGTTCAGCTGCTTTTCCGTCGCGTCCTGCTTCAGCCAGCCCTTCGACTTGAAGGCGCTCTCGTCGGTCTCATGGGTGTTAAGCCAGTCGTCGGCCTGCGCGAGACAGACGATGCGCTCGCCCACGCTCAGGAGCCGCGTCGCCTTGCCCTTGGCGCCCCCGACCGCGTGCCAGCGGCCCTCGAGGAAGAACACGCCGCCCCAAGCGTGAAAGCCGTTGGCCATCAGCGCGGCGTCGTCGCCGAACAGGTCCACCCACGCGAAACTCGATCGCTCGAGAAGGTCGAGCTCGGTCATGAAGAAACTGTCGATGGGCTCCGCGCCTTCGCGCGGCAGCTCGCACCCGCATATCGGGCATTCGGTGACCGCGATCGGGATCTCGGCCTTGCATTCGGGGCAGAGTTTCGTCGGGGCTTCCCCCGGCGTCGGAATGCGCCCATCGAGATCGACATCCTGCTCCAGCGTGCCGTGCGTGAGGCTCGACGTCCCGAAATCCAGAACGACGCAGTCGGTCTTGACGATGCCGGGGTGTTCCTCGGGATCGACGGTGCGCAGGCCGCGCCCGACCATCTGGATCATGGTGGACTTGTAGGAGCTGGGGCGCAGCAGCACGACGCAGGAGGTGGGTGGATGGTCCCAGCCTTCGGTCAGCACCGCCACGTTGACGATGACGCGGATGTCGCCCGCCGCGTAGTCGGCGAGGATCGCCTTGCGGGTCTCGGCCGCCAGATCGCCGTGGATCAGTGCGGCGGACACGCCAGCCGCCCTGAACGCCTCGGTGACGTGTTCGGCGTGGGCGACGGTGGAGCAGAACACCACAGTCTGCCGATCGCCCGCCTTCTCCTTCCAGTGGCGGATCACCTCGTCGGTGACGGGCGCGCGATCCATGATGCCCGCCACTTCCGCCATGTCGAAATCCGACATGGTCTTGCGGACCGAGCGCAACTCGTCCTGCACGCCCACATCGATGACGAAGGTGCGCGGCGGCACCAGGTGGCCAGAGGCGATCAACTCGCCCAGCCGCACCTGATCGGCGACATTGTCGAAGACCTCGCGCAGGCCCTTCCTGTCGCCCCGGTTCGGGGTGGCCGTGACCCCGAAGATCCGGGCGTCGGGATTGGCCTCGCGGACGCGGTCAATGATGCGGCGATAGCTGTCGGCGACGGCATGGTGCGCCTCATCCACGACCAGCAGGTCGAGACGCGGCATGTCGGCGAGGTTCGAGGCCCGCGCCAGCGTCGGCACCATGGCGAAGGCGACCTGGCCACCCCAGGATTTCTCCGTGGCGTCGATCACCGAGGTGGCGACGCCCGGCACCACGCGCTGGAACTTGGACCGGTTCTGCGCCGTCAGCTCGTCGCGATGCGCCAGCACGCAGGCCTTGGCGCCATCGCCGATCATCTCGCCGGTGACCGCCGAGAGCATGATGGTCTTGCCCGCACCGGTGGGCGCTACGCCCAACGTGTTGCCGCGGGAAGCGAGCGCAGCCACGCTGCGCTCGACGAAGGTCTTCTGGCGGGGGCGCAGGCGCATGGCCGTTCTCCCCCTTACTGCGCCCAGCTCGGCCGACCGGCGAACCCGGGAGCGGACGCGGGCTGGCTGGGCTGATGTGACGGTGCCGCAGAGGTGGTCTGCTGCGGGGCATGTCCGGCTGCACCCTGTCCGCCGAACTGCAGCGCAGCCGTCCCCATGACCTGAGCGTAATCGTGATGATCGGGCGTGACCGCGCTGCGGATCTCGTTCTTGTCGTCGCCGCTGGCGTCGGTGCCGATGTCGATGCGGGCGATGAACTCGATCCCGTCGAGATCGGCGAAGCCGTTGATGCGCCGCGCCGCCTGCGCCTCGGCCGACATGTCCTTGTCGGAAATCCCGCGGGCCGAGTTCAGCATTCCGCGCACGAGGCTGCGGCCCATGTTGGCCCAGTCCGGCCCCTTGGGGCTGTAAAGCCCGATCAGGGTGAAGATCTTGCGCCGGGCATACTGACCCTCGGTCACCGTGAACTCGCCGTTGAGATAGACAGCCCCGGTCGAGCCGCGCGTCGCATAGCCGCCGGTCCAGCCCTGCGAGGCATCGTCGAAACCGCCGGGGCGGATGGTCAGGCGCACCTTGGCCAGCGTGCCCTTCGGGATCAGGTTGGTGTTGCTTTGCGCGTCGTTGAAATCGTTCCAGGAACCCATGGGGAACCTCCTTTTCTGATCAGGATTGCGGTTGGGATGGGGCGTCAGCCGCCGGGTCGGCGGGTGGCGGGGTGTAGGTCAGGCGCTTGGGCGCTGGCGCGACGGGGGCGCGGATCTTTGTCATCAGGCGGCCGAGGTGAGGCTCCTCGACCTGATCCAGCCGGCCGGAGCGGTCCTTGGCCGGAAAGCCCCAGGGGTTGATCGTCTGGCAGACGAAGGCGCGATAGGGATCGCCATCGGCCTTCAGCTCCGCCATGGTGATCACCTCGTCGACGATCCCCGGCAGCTCCAACCCGGTCTTCGAGCCGTCGATTTGCGGCTGGAACACCTTGCGATTGAAGTCGTCGAGCTTCTCGTCGAGGATCCCGACGAACCAGACGTTCTTGGCCCGTGTGTGCTGGAGATGGGTGAGCCAGCCGATCATCTCGCGGCCGTGCAGCCCGTAGGCCCCGCGCACATCCGGCCTGCCGGTCTTCTCCGACAGCGCCTCGGGCCGGCCCTTGCACCAGCCGAAGCACAGCCGCCCGGCGACGGTGATCGAGTCCACGAAGATCGTGTCGTAGCGGTCGAGCACGGCCGGATCGCCGAAGCGGTCGCAGACTGCCTTGTAATGCGCCGGGCTGTAGGGCTGCTCGTCGCGCAGCGCCGGGTTCGGCCCGCCGATGAACACCGCGAAATCCCGGCATTCCGTCCAGGTTCGCGGCCGGATGCTGTCCCCCGCCCAGCCCTCGATGGCGAGATCGCCCGCCTCGAGGTCCATGAACAGGGTGGTCGACGCGTTCAGCGTCCAGAGGAGCGAGGTCTTCCCGATGCCGGATTTGCCGAAGATGCAGCCCTTGATACCCCGCGGCTCGGCCAGCCGCTGGTCGGCGCTGATGATCGGGAGGCTCATTGATCGGCCCCCTGCGGGACGATCTCGATCTTCAGCGTGCCGGGCCGGACGGTGCGCGCGGGCTCGAAACCGGCACGGATCGCATCGGGCCAGGCGGCGTATTTGCGCTCGGGCACCTTGAACGCAATGTCGACATACTGGCCGGGATCGTCCCCGGCGGCGCGGATGCGCTCGACCATGGCGGCGAGGCGATCCTGATCCCAATCAACCCGTTTCGGCAGATCGGCGACCACGGTGAAATCACCATCGTCGAAGCGGATCGTGCCGGTGTCCTTGCCCGCGGCCTGCCGTTCCTCGGCGGCGCGAGTGCCGTAGCGGACCATCAGCGCGCCATCGAGGCGGGCCTTCGCGGCCTTGTCGCGCTTGATGCGCTCGTCGACGTCGTGCTGCAGGATGGCCAGCAGTTCGACGGGCAGCTGGGCGATGTCCTGCAAGCCGAGGCCCGGCAGGTCGTCGACGGTGGGGGTGTTCGCGGGGAACGGCATGTAAGGGTCTCCATGATCGGCAAAAAGGGATTGGAAGGCGGTCATCACGCGGCCTCTTGCTCGGCGAGCAGGAGCGCGGACAGCGACACGGCTGCGGCCTTCGGCTTGGGGCGGGCGACGGCGATGTAGGCGAACTGATCGGGGCCCGTGCGCTCCTGCACCAGGTGCACGAGACCCTGTTCGGCGGCCCAGAAGGCGCGCGACCCGAGCCGGGCCAGTTCAGCGCGCTGCTGATCCGGCAACCGGGCGAACATCGGGACGATGTCGAGGACCAGAAAGCCGCGATGGTATTCCAGCCGGTCGCCCGGCACGGCCTGCGCCACCCAGGCGCAGAACTCGATCTCGGTGAGCGGTCGGCGGGCGCGGACCGTGATGAAGGGGGTGGTGCCCATGAACATGATCTCCTCCTTTCGCCTCTACTCAGGCCGCCGCGAGATCGTCCCAGGCGGGACCGAGACCGTGGGCAGTGAGGACGTGACGGAGATCGGCGAGGCGGCGGTAGAGCGCGGACCGGCTGCCGAAACCCTCGGCCGCCAGCGCGGTCACGGGGCGATGCGCCAGCGCCGCGCAGAACCGGCGATCCTCGGCCGGGAGCCGCGCGAGGGCGGCCTGCAGGGCGTGGTGAAGTTCGGTTACAGCGGCGACGCAACAGGTCTGGCCGTGCCAGGCGGCAAGCCCGTCGTCCTCGGCCAGCGTGTCGCCGGCCGGCTCGCGGGCTCCGGCCAGCGGAACCTCGAGCGAGAGCAGCGACCCACCCTGCGCGCGACGCTGGCGGTGGTGGCGCATCGCGATCCGCGAGGACTGGTTGCGCAGCACGATGTTGGCGAAAGCGCCGATGGTGCCACGCGAGGGATCGTAGGCGGGCAAGCGGCGCAGCAGATCGACCAGGAGATCCTGGCCCAGATCCTCGCGCTCGCAGAGCGGCAGGCACAGCTTGCGCCGCAGCCGTTGCGCCGCCGCATCGGCTTCGCGGATGATGGTTTCAATGTCGTCGGGGGAAAGTTCGATCTGCATCGCTGTGCGCCTCGGTCATCGTTTCTGATGAGCCCAAGGTGCCGGATGCGGTCGGCGCGCAGGTGGGAACGGGGTGGGAATAAGGTGGGGGTTTGGTGGGCCTGACAAATTTCTGTCGAAGGCTACGCCGTAGGAAGGCCTTGTCCGTTCAAAATCACGGCGGCTTCGTTCGCCTCTTGCCCATGATGGCAATGCGGAGAAAGACCAGCTTCACGACCGCGCAAAGGTGGCGGTCAAAGTTGCAGTCCTTGCATGGAGAGATGTTTTGGCTCTACCAGTACGCGTTACGCCCCCTGATCGTTCCCAACCCCGAAAAAACACAGATCTACATCATGAGCGCTGATCTAAAGAACACAATCCTCGAGAAGGTATTTTCCAATTACTTGGAGTCAGGTGACTTCAATGGGCTGGGCGTGTTCTCGATGACAAGCTCTGCTGATATTGCAGCAATAAGGGAGCTGATCGCCGAGGGCGGTCTGGATTTGGTGCGCGGCGACGCACATCCGAATCCGCATATTAAGGCTTTCCCTGCGGACTCAGTCCAGATCCAACTCGAAAAGATCGATGCACTCGGACTTGAGGGTTGCCTATACCCCACCCCGCAGCTGCTGAAGGAGCGGAACGCGGGAGCCAACGAAACCGCCCCATATACGCGGGCTCTGAAAGAAGGCGCGCCTCAACTCAGCTACCGCGCCTTCGATCTCCGCGCTCTTGAATGGTATCGCAATGACCCGCGGTTTGACTTTGACGTCGATGATATTCACGGCCGCATTCTGCAGAAAAAGGGGACTCAAGTAGCGGAACGTGCAGTAGTACTTGATGGTCTGGAATTCTTTGAGTTTGGCTTTGCCTATGATGATGAAATGCATCGAGCATTGGCTGCCTTCATCCGTTACTTGCATGACCTGCCAGAAGCACAGCAGATCGAGATGCAAAAACATGAGTTAACGGGTTCGTATAAGTTGCATCCAGACTTTTACCGCACTCAGATCATCGGAGACTTCCCCGAACGGATGTCCATTTATGATGCCTTCCTGCAGGAGAAGGTTGAGATAAATCGGATGTGTGAGCTTATGGGCAAGCCCAAGCTGTTCCGTACCGAGTATCGCGATTTAAAGCGCCCGCGTGGGTTTGGCATCTTGATAAGGCCAACCAAGAAAGAATTCCGAGATTTTGCCCTGCTACTTGATCAGCTTTTGAGCGATGACTTGAACCGAGAGTTTTTCAGGGGGGATTTGGAGCTGAATCGCAACCTGACCGACGAGGATGGAAACAGAGTCACGCAGCCGAAAGGCACGATCCAACTCCTCGAGGAATGGATTGGAGCGAAGTTCAGACCAGCTGAGCCAGCCGAAATGTCGCAACTCTTTGGTAATTTCCGAGCGGTACGCAAAGTTCGCCAGAAGCCGGCACACATTGTAGAGGATAACGAGTTCGACCAAAAATATGTCGCCGAGCAGCGCGAGTTGATCAGTCAAGCTTTTGATGCGGTCCGTACCTTGCGAATGGTGCTGGAGAACCATCCCGCAACGCGCGAACATGAAGTGCCTGGCTATTTGCGAGAGGCAAAGGTGTGGACAATGTAGCAGCAGCGGCTTCTGCATTCCTTGCGCTCGCGTTTGGCGGATGCAACTTCTGCTACTCAGCATAGGCGACTTTGTCCGTCCAGCAGGGTACAACCGTGGGCGCCGGTTCAGCCGTCAACCACGATATCCGCAGCGACGACGCCAAGCCGGTAGCCCCGGTTGCGCACTGTCATGATCAGTGCCTTGCTCTCGGTGTCGGTGAACCCAGCAGCCTTGAACGCGTCGCGCAGCTCGCGGATCAGATCCTTGGCCTCGCGCGCAGTCGTGGCTTCGACATGGGATCCGGAGGCGACCTGGTCGCGCGACTGCGCCTTCTCGAGCAGGCGCTCGAACACGGGGAAAATCTGACGCGACAGAATGACGGAGCGACCGTCCCATTGAACCTCGGCCGTTGCCCTTCGCACACGAAGCACGGGCGTCAGCGGAATTGGCGCCAGAGACGCGACATCGATTGCGACGCCGAGGCCATCCGAGGCAGGCATCAGCACCCCGAGCGTTTCGATCACGTGGAAGCCCGCATCATGATGTCGCCGCGCCGCTTCCGCTGGCAACTGCGGTGCGAGGATCGTGATGTCCGAGCCCTGCGCAGCCTGGCGCAACGATGCGATGATGCCGTCGCCGGTCAGGGCTGCCGGCTCCAACACAAGAAACACCGCCCGACCCGATGGCGTGTCGCCCAGCCGCCAGACCTTTTCCGCGGCGAGCTTCGGGGTCGCGCTGAACCCTGCCGCCGCGCCGATTACGGATGCCAATGCCGCAGCACCGATGCGGAATTCGCGCAAATCGTCCTCGGTGAGATCGACGTCGTGTCGGCGGTCGAGCGGACATTCAGCACGATATCCATCGCCCGCTCTCCGGATCGGACGACAGGGGAGTCCGCATTCGCAGGCGTCGCAGACATCCCAATCGGAGAGCGGTGCCTGTTCGACGAGGACACGTTTCGCCATCAGCCGGTCAAAGCCCGGACCGAAGAACGGCGCGGCAAGCTCGCCGGGCAGGATTGCGTCGTCGCCAGCCTCACTCAGCCGCGTCAACAACCTCAAAATCGTCTCGGTCATTCATCAGCCCGTTCCGTTCGATCAGTTTCATCACCCGCGCCTCATGCTGGGTGCGGCGGAACTGCACGACACCCGGTGGCCGCAACTTGACCGTGACCTGCGGCTGGCGCTTGCCGTCGCCCTTGAACAGGATCCGGAACACGAGCTCGCCCAGCCGCCAGGCGCCGCCGAACGACACCGGTGTGCTGCCGAAATGCTGGAGCGCATCACCGCCGAGGTCCCGCGAGCGCAGCGTGCGCACCACCCGGGGATACCCCTTCTTGCCGGGCGCCATCAGGTCGGCCGCCGCCTCGATGATCAGCACCTTGTCGATCAGTGGATCGTAGGCGGCATCGAAGGCGAAGCCCGGTCCGGCCAGTTCGACCGGGCGCAGGGTATAGAGGTCCTGCGCATCGTCGCCGTCGAAGAAGCCGGACCTGTCGAGAATGATCGAGGCGAAGAGTTCCGCGATCTCGGGCTGATGCGCCTTCCGGATGCGGGCCAGCCGCAACATGCCGGTGTTCTCGGAGTATCGCAGCACGGCGTGAGAAATCTGGCGCACGCTGATGACCCGTTCGACCTGGCCCTCGACGACCGGCATGGTCGAGACCATGGAGCCGTGGCTGACCACGAGGTTGATCTCGTCATCGTCGTCGTAGTCGCCGACCCGGCAGTAGTCCCCGAGAAACGCGTCACGGAAGCGCGCGGCAACGGCCGTCCGGAACGCCTCGACCTTCTCCGCCGTCAGATCGATCGCGACGCCACGTTCCCGCCCGGCATATTCATGCAGGCGGTCGGCGGTGAGCATCGCCATGTGGTCGGCGGCCGCGTCAAACAGATCGGGATGCTCCAGAAACACCCGGACGGCGATGTGCTTGGGATCATGCGCCTTGTTCGGCGCGTCCTCGTCGCCGGTCTTCATGTCGGGGAACAGATCGACGCCCTGACGGGCAGCCTGCGCCTGGATGATCTCGAGGCCGCGGGCATCGCCCAGTTCCGCGATGCGGTGCAGATCGCCGCGCAGCCCCTCGGGGTAGCTGTCCTCGGCGCCGGTCAGCAGTTTCTCCAGCGCCTCGCGCGCGACATCCTCCTCCTGGTCCAGCAGGTCGACGGAGAAGCCCTTGTACTTGCCCTCGTGCCGCGCCAGCAGCGGCTTCATCAGAGCGAGATCGATGGTCTTGATGAACCGGGGGTTCACGAACTTCTTCAAATTGCCGGCCACGACGAATCCCCTTTCCTGCAAAACCAATGTTCTTGCTACGTTCTTTCTGGCGATTCTTCAACCTCCGCGGGATCGGCTGGGACAGTTTCCGACATCGACGAGTAGAGGCCAGAGGAGACGACCACTCCGAGGCCCGCATGAAACGTCCCAATCCGCTCCCGCCCGACCAGATGACGCCCGCAGTGCGCCGTGACGAGCTGTGCGGTCTGCTGGCGCTTGGGCTGGTTCGATTGCGCATGCGGGATGGGGGCGAAGTAACTGACGATGCTGGAGAACGTTGCCTACACTATCCGCCCGACCAATGCCGTCATGCAACTCCAACTCACCGGAGAAATGCATGAACAAGCCCGATCCCATCCCCGCGCGCCTGGCCGCGCTCAAGACCACGCCGACGCCCGACCTGAAGAAACAGTGGCGCGACCTGTTCGACAGTGAGCCGCCGCCGTTCAACCGCCGCTACCTCGAGTCCCGCCTGGCATACCGCATCCAAGAACTCGCCTATGGCGGGCTGAAGCCCGAAACGATACGGCGTCTGGAACGGCTGGGCGAGGAACTGGACGGCGGCGACCGATCCAAGCGCAGTGTCCGCCTCGACCGTGACCGCCCGATCACTGGCACGCGCCTCCTGCGCGAGTGGCAGGGTGTCGAATACATCGTCACCGTCAACGCCGACGGCTTCGAGTGGCAGGGGCGGCCCTACAAGTCGCTCTCCGCGATTGCGCGCGCCATCACCGGCACGCGGTGGAACGGCTGGGTGTTCTTCGGACTCAGGAACCACCGGGGGCGGACATGACGAAACCGCCCGAAAAATTGAAGGTCGTCCGCAAGCTGCGGTGTGCCGTCTACACCCGCAAATCCTCCGAGGAAGGGCTGGAGCAGGAGTTCAACTCGCTCCACGCGCAGCGCGAGGCCTGCGAGGCCTACATCGCCAGCCAGCGATCCGAGGGCTGGGTGCTGGTCCGCGATCAGTATGACGACGGCGGCATTTCGGGCGGGACGCTGGAACGGCCCGGCCTGAAGCGGCTGCTGGAGGACGTCGAGGACGGGCTGGTCGACGTGGTGGTCGTCTACAAGATCGACCGCCTCAGCCGGTCGCTGGCGGATTTCGCCAAGCTGGTCGAGGTGTTCGACCGGAACGGCGTGACCTTCGTTTCCGTGACCCAGTCGTTCAACACGACCACGTCCATGGGGCGGCTGACGTTGAACATTCTGCTGTCCTTCGCCCAGTTCGAGCGCGAGGTGACGGCCGAGCGCATCCGAGACAAGGTCGCGGCGAGTCGCAAGAAGGGCATGTGGATGGGCGGGGTGCCGCCCTACGGCTATCGCGTCGACAACCGGAAGCTGGTGGTCGACGAGGAGTACGCCCCGCATGTCCGCTGGATCTTCTCCCACTTCCTCGAGATCGGGTCCTGCACCGAACTGGCGCGGGAGGTCGGCACGCGCGGCATCCGCACGCCGCGCGGCAACCGGATCGACAAGAAATACATCTACCGGATGCTCAGCAACCGCGCCTACATCGGCGAGGCGGTCCACAAGGGCGACAGTTACCCCGGCGAGCACGACGCCATCATCGACCGCAAAATGTGGGACCGCGTCCACGCCATCCTGCAGGAGAGCCCGCGCAAGCGTGCCGCGCGCACCCGCGCTGAAACGCCCGCACTGCTGAAGGGGCTGCTGTTCGGCCCGGATGGCGCGGCCTTCTCGCCGACGCATACGCGCAAGGGCGGGCGGTTGTACCGCTACTATGTCAGCCAGACAGTGCTGAAGCATGGCGCTGGATCCTGCCCCATCGGCCGCGTGCCAGCGGGGGAGATCGAGGCCGCGGTCATTGACCAGCTGCGCGCCGTGTTCCGCCAGCCCGAGATCGTGGCCGGGACGTGGAAGGCGGCGAGCGACCACGCCGACGGCATCACCGAAGCCGACGCCCGCGCCGCGCTGCAGCAGATCGACCCGCTGTGGGACGAACTCTTCCCCGCCGAGCAGGCGCGTATCGTGGCGCTGCTGGTCGAGCGCGTCGAAATCGGCACCCGCGGGCTCAACGTCCGGCTCCGGATGGACGGCCTCGGAGGGCTCGCGCGCGAGATGCTGTCTGGCCGTATCGGAGAAGCGGCATGACCCGCGCTACCGCGATCCCCGAGACGATGACAATCCACGTGCCATTCCGCGTCGTGAAGCGCGGCGGGCGGAAGGAGATGCACCTCCCCGATGGGGCCGCAACCCAGCGCCGCCCCGACAATGCCCTCGTCAAGGCGCTGGCCCGCGCCTTCCGCTGGAAGCGCATGCTGGAGTCGGGAGAGTTCGCGTCGATCTCCGAACTGGCCGCGAGGGAAGGCATTGCCTTCACCTACATGGCGCGGCTGATGCGGTTGTCGCTCCTTTCCCCGGAACTCGTCGATGCCGTGATGGACGGCCGCCAGCCCGCGCATATTACGCTCGCCAATTTGATGGACCCGTTCCCGGCCGACTGGAAAGAGCAGCACGCGCTCTGGTCCGACGTTAACTGATTCCCGCGTGCAAAATGGCAACCGGCGCGATAGGTAATTTAAAACAAGACCTTTTCGTGAGTTTCTGCGCCGCATGTCCGACATTTCCGACCTGATCCTGACACTGTCACCCGAAGACGGTTCCACCATCGGCAACGGGGCCATGCTGGCGCTGCTGCGCGAGCACATGCCCGAACTGGCAGAGGACGACTACATCGCCGCGCGCGATGCGCTGATCGACGAGGGCGTGCTTGGGCGTGGCAAGGGGCGTGGCGGGTCGATCTTTCGTGTCACCGACGATCTGGGCGATGAGGATGAAGACCTGGACGAGGATGAGGGCGACGAGGACGATGGGTTCGAACTGACCCACACCGAAGAGGCCGCGCCGCGAAAGCTGCGGGCCAAGGCCGGGAAGAAGGCGGCGCGCAGGCCGGACGGGGCGGTGCAGGTGCTGTCCTACCGCCACGGCGAGACGCGGGTGAACAACCCCGAGGTGGGCATGGTCCATGCCGGCACCGATCCGGATGGGGACAAGACGGTCTGGGCCTATGACCCGCACCTAGACCCGGTGCTGAATTTCGACTCTGCGCGGGCGGGGATCGAACGGCTGATCGACGAGGCGCTGGCCAGCGGTGATCTCGAACAGATGCGCGACGCGCTTCAGGAACTGAAGCGGCTGCAGGCGCCTTATCTCAACTGGACGGGCAAGGCGGAGAGGACGAGCGTCGAGGTCGATACCGTCTCGCTCCATGTCCATGAACGGGTGGACCCGGCGACGATCCTCGCCAATGCGGCAAAGCGGCTGAAGGGCAAGGATTCGGCGACGCAATGGCGGCAGCCGGACCTGTTCGCGGCGCCGTTCGAGAACCTGCCTCTGCGCCAGGCGCTGGATTTCTACCACCACGAAAAGGGCTGGTCGAACCGGCTGGTGGCGGGCGACAGCCTGCTGGTGATGAACTCGCTCCTGACCAAGGAGAGCATGGGCGGCAAGGTTCAGATGATATACATCGACCCGCCCTATGGCATCAAATACGGGTCGAACTTCCAGCCCTTCACCAACAAGCGCGACGTGAAGGACCGGTCAGACGCCGACCTGACCCAGGAACCCGAAATGATCAAGGCGTTCCGGGACACCTGGGAACTTGGCATCCATTCCTACCTTACCTATCTGCGCGACCGGTTGATGCTGGCGCGGGAATTGCTGACCGAGAGCGGGTCGGTTTTCGTGCAGATTTCGGACGAGAATTTGCACCATGTTCGGGAATTGATGGACGAGATTTTCGGCGTCGAAAATTTCTGTTCAATCATTCAGGTGCAGAAGACCGGAAGCCAAGCCGGGAACTTGCTGGCGACCACCGTAGATTTTCTCGTCTGGTATGCCCAAGACAAGAACGCCGTAAAATATCGGCAGATCTACCTTGAGCGGGTTCCCGGCCATGTCTCGTCTGATCGCTACGACCAGATCGAACTTCCCACGAGCAAAGAAAGGCGGCTGACGAGAGCGGAACTCAACCGAGAATCGGATATTCCAGAGGGCCGAATTTTTCGGCATACGAGCCTTATCAGTTCTGGTCAATCCAGTTACGAACAAGAATTGCAGTTTTTTGGCAAGAAATTTGACTCGGGTGCGGGCAGCCACTGGAAGACCACAATGGATGGCATGGTCCGGCTGCAAAAAGCTGGTCGCGTGTCTGACGGGGCGAGCACGATCAGATACAAGCGCTTTCTCGACGATTTCCCGGTTCTACCAATTTCGGATAGGTGGGAGTCGTTGCAGATCGGCACAGGGCTGCTTTACGTCGTCCAAACCAGTGCGGCCGTCATCGAACGCTGCCTACTGATGACCACCGATCCCGGCGATCTTGTGCTCGATCCGACCTGCGGCTCCGGCACCACCGCTTTCGTTGCCGAGAAATGGGGGCGGCGCTGGATCACCTGTGACACCTCCCGCGTGGCGATCACGCTGGCCAAGCAGCGGCTGATGACCGCCAGTTTCGACTACTATGCCCTGCGCTATCCGCATGAGGGGCTGGGCGGCGGCTTCGACTATGAAACCGTGCCGCACATCACGCTGAAATCCATCGCCAACAACCCCGACATCGACACGATTTACGAGGAAGATCACCCGAAGATCGCGGCGGCACTGGCCGACCTCAACGCCGCGCTGGCAAAGGCCCCGCCGAAGCCGCTCAAACCTGCTCAGGGAGCGCGCAAGGGCAAGCCGGTGGACTTCGCCAAGGGCGACACCCTGCACGAATGGGAGGTGCCCTTCGACTGGCCGCTCGACAAGGACGACCGCCCGCTCTGGCCCGATGCCGCCCGCGCGCCCTTCGACGCCTTCCACACCGCCCGTCAGGCGATGCAGCGCCGCATGGATCAGTCCATCGCCGACCATGCCGAGCAGGAGACGCTCTACGACAAGCCGCGCATCGACCGATCCAAGCTGCGCATCTGCGGGCCCTTCTCGGTCGAGGCGGTGCCGGCGCCCACCGTCCTGTCGCTCGACGACAGCATCCCGCCGCAAGAGGCCGACGAGACCGTCGCCCGCTCCGGCGAGACCTCCCGCCAGGCGCTGTGGCGCGACGAACTCCTTAAGACCGGCGTGCGCGGCAAGGGCGGCGCCATGCTCCGCTTCGCCGAATTCGAGACGCTACCGGGGCTGAAACACATCCACGCCAGCGGCTCGCTGGCCGAGACGGGCGAGCGCGTCGTCGTCAGCTTCGGCCCCGAGCACGCGGCGCTGGAGCAACGGCAGGTGGAACTGGCGCTGACCGAGGCTGAGACCCTGCGCCCATCGCCGAAATTCATCCTGTTCTGCGCCTTCACCTTCGACCCGGAGGCCGCGAAGGACATCGACGAGGTGAACTGGCCCGGCGTCACGCTGCTCAAGGCGCAGATGAACACCGACCTTCTGACCGAGGATCTGAAGAAGGGCCGCAGTTCCAACCAGTCGTTCTGGCTGATGGGCCAGCCCGATGTGGACCTGCGGAAGCGCAAGGACGGGCTATGGGAGGTTCAGGTCAACGGTTTCGACTATTTCGATCCGCGCAAGGGCGATCTGGTGTCTGGCGGCACCAAGCAGATCGCCATGTGGTCGCTGGACGTGGATTACGACAACCGATCCCTGATGCCGCATCAGGTGTTCTTCCCGATGGCGGATGCCAAGGGCGGCTGGAACCGCCTGCGCAAGACCGTCCGGGCGGAACTGGACGAGGACCTGCTGGAGCAGTTCCACGGAACCGTCTCGTTGCCCTTCGAGGCGGGAGAGAACCGGCGCATTGCGGTCAAGATCGTGGACGACCGCGGGATCGAGTCGCTCAAGATCATGTCGCTGGAGGGATAAGCCCATGTCCCTCATCATCAATTCGCCGTTCGTCTGCCCGGCGCAGCATTGGGTCGAGGCCAGGGGCGGCAAGCTGGAGATCAAGTCTGAACGGCGGCCGGCGAGCTACGAGGTCTTTGACGCGCGTAACAATACCAAGCGCACCGAGGTGCTGGATCTGGTGAACACGATCCGCACCCGCGTGGATCAGTGGCGCGCAGACAGCTGGCCAGGCGTGACCATCGTCACCCGCAAGCTGCTGGAGCACTGGCACGACCGCGAGGCGCGACAGCATCCGTTCTACTTCTGTCAGCTCGAGGCGATCGAGACGCTGATTTGGTGGGTCGAAGGCGCCGAGGCCTACAAGCAGGGCATCGCGATCCCCGGCGATGGCGGAGTGTGGGAGCGTCTTTGCAACAAGATGGCGACGGGCGCGGGCAAGACCACGGTGATGGCGATGATCATCACCTGGCAGGTGCTGAACGCGCTGACCTATCCGAAGCGGAACAAGGACTTCAGCCGCGCGGTTTTCATCGTGGCGCCCGGCCTGACCGTGAAGGAACGGCTGCAGGTGCTGTTGCCCAGCGAGGGCAGCTACTACGACGAGTTCAACCTTTGCCCGTCCGAGGCGCTCCGCCAGAAGCTGAACCAGGCGGAGGTGCTGATCGAGAACTGGCACACGCTGATGCCGCTGAAGGAAGCGGACCGCTCGGTAGTGAAGAAAGGGCGCGAGTCCGACGAGGCCTTCACGCGACGCGTGCTGGGCAAACTGGCGGCGCACAAGGACATCATCGTCATCAACGACGAGGCGCATCACGCCTATCGCAAGCCGCCGGAGGTGAAGATCAGCAAGAAGCATGCCGAAGAGCATGGCATCGACCTCGACGAGGCGACGCGCTGGATCGAGGGGCTGGACCGCATCCACAAGACCCGGCGCATCCAGCGCTGCTTCGACCTCTCGGCCACGCCGTTCGCGCCGACCGGCAAGAAAAGCACTGATACCGCGCTGTTTGACTGGATCATCTCGGACTTCGGCCTGAACGACGCGATCGAGGCCGGGCTGGTCAAGACACCGCGCGTCGTTGTGCGCGACGATGCGGTTCCGGATGCCAAGACGCTGCGTTCGAAGCTCTACCACATTTACCGCGACCCGACCGTTTCCGAAGACCTGAATCGCAAGGCTGAAGCGCATGAAGCGCTGCCAAAGCTGGTCCAGGACGCCTATACGCTGCTCGGCGCCGACTGGAGGGAAACCCGGGCGCAATGGCAGGAGGCCGGGCATCATTCCCCGCCGGTCATGCTGACAGTCTGCAACCGCACCGAAACCGCAGCGCGCATCGAGACCTATTTCAACAAGGGCGATGCGCATTGGCCCGAATTGCACGCACCGACCCGAACGCTCCGGGTCGATTCCAGGGTGCTGGAGAAAGCTGAGATCGGCGAGACCGCGACCTCCGACAAGGATTACGAGGCGCGGCTAAAGGCAATCATCGACGCCGCGACCATCCCCGAGACCCGCCGCCAGCAGTTCCGCGCCCTGAAGAAGGAAGAACTGCTGCGCGAGATCGTGGACAATGTCGGGAAGCGGGGAGCGGCCGGACAAGACCTGCAGAACGTCATATCGGTCGCGATGCTGTCTGAGGGATGGGACGCCAAGAACGTCACACACATCATGGGTCTCCGCGCCTTCACATCCCAGCTACTCTGCGAACAGGTCGTCGGGCGAGGATTGCGTCGGGTGTCCTACGACACGGACGAGAATGGCCTGTTCCTGCCCGAATACGTCAACGTCTTCGGTGTGCCGCTTTCCATTTCGGAAACAGGCGAAGGCGGCGAAGCGCCACCGCCTCCGAAGCCGACCACGCAGATCGAAGTTCTGCCCGAGCGGGCTCATCTGGAGCTTCGCTGGCCGAATGTGCTGCGGGTTGAAACGGTCGTGCGTCCGCAGCTGACCATGGACAGGGGCAAGGTAGCGCCGCTCGTGCTCGACCCTGCCAGCACGCCAATCAGCGCGGAATTGGCTCCTGCGCTCGGCGGCGCAACCGACATGGGCAAGGTGACAGCGATTGACCTCGAGAAGCTGCCAGACGGCTTCCGTCTGCAACGTCTCGTCTTTCAGGCAGCACGGAAGGCCTTTGCCGAACTCAGCCACGGTTTTTCGGGTAGCCACGAGTATCTGGCGGCTCAGCTGGTCAGGATCGTCGAGGCGTTCCTCAACTCCGACCGCCTCGACATCCCGTCGCTGTTCCACTCCGACCCGCTTCGGCGGCGGATTCTGATCGCACTCAACATCGACCTTGTAGTTCAGCATGTGCTGAGCAACGTGACCGAGCAGAACACGGAGCGCCTGACGCCGGTGTTCGACGAGGAAAACCCGATCGGCGCCACCGGCCAGATGCGGACCTGGTACACCACCAAGCCGTGCTTTCCGACCGCCAAGTCGCATATCAGCCACCTGGTCGGGGATTCGTCCTGGGAGGGACATGCAGCGAACATCTTCGAGAAGCGCGAAGACGTCATCGCCTATGCCAAGAACGATCACCTCGGGTTCCAGATCTACTACATGTGGGCCGGTTCACGGCGCCGATATGTTCCGGACTTCCTCGTGCGCCTTGCCAGCGGCACCATTCTGGCGCTTGAGATCAAGGGCACCGACAGCCCCCAGAACAAGGCCAAGCGGGACGCGTTGAACGAGTGGGTGAAGGCGGTCAACGCGGCGGGCGGCTTCGGCCACTGGGCATGGGATGTCGCGTTCAAGCCCGCGGAAATGCAGGACATTGTCACGAAGCACTCGGCCGTTGTGGAACCCGTTTCATAGTGGGATCCTGCGACCATCCGTCGAAGCCCGACCTGACCGCGAATGGCTATCTCGGCAGTTTGGCTTCCCCGCCGATGATGGTCGCAAGGAAGGCCTCATCCAGCTTCGGTTCGTCCCATCGTTCGGCGACGGCAAGCCAACGGTCGAGGTGGTCTCGGAACCCCGCGTCGTCAGCCTTGAGGTGAAAGGTGTAGAGCCGGTCGACGATCTGTCGCATCAGGCTTCGCATCTGGTCGTCGTCGAGATGGGACGCGTCAGACCATGGAATCTGGTGGCCGTCGGCGTCGGTGATGAACACGTCCGAATAGTCGCCCGTGTGGGTGACCGGGACAGTCCCCGCGTGCAATTCCTCGATCCCCGTGTTGCGCACACAGATCATCGCCATCAGTTTCGCCAGCCGGGCGGCGATGCGCTCCTCGTCGGCCGGTTTCATGGCTCGGACCTCTTTGGATCGTTCGACTGCGGCTTCACGAACAACTCTACGAGAGCCGCTTCGGCTCGGGCCAGTCCGGCTTCGGTGAGGGCCAGCGATTTCGCCTTGCCGATGGGATCGTGGATCAGCCCTTTGGCATGCAGCCGGTCGGTGATCGACCAGTCGATCCCTTTCCAGACCCGATTGCCGTCATGCAGCGTCAGGCTGAGGATCGCCAGCGCCGCATCGTCGAGCTTATCGGTGTCAAGGTCCGGTTCCGCCATTTATAGCCTCCCTCACCGACAGGATGCCGTCGTCGCAGGAAATTCTCAATGGCGGAAGGGATTTGCGAGGCTGGATTGGGAAAGAACGGATTGGATTTCTGTTCCTTTCGACAAACGCCACTGGCATCGAAGTGTTCAGGTGGCGCGAGGAACTGTCCCTATTTTTTCAACTGGTTACGGGCTCTACACCGAATGTGCGCAGTCGAGAGGTTCAGAGAATATCGGGGGCAAGAGAACGTGTTCGGCCGCTGTGGTGAGGACGCCAGTGCAAAGCCACACCCGCATAACCCCCGAATACAACGGAAAAATCCGGCCTCGGCCGGATCGGGAGAACGCTTTCGCGGGGGCAAGTGGCGGAGGGGGAGTCGCACGCAGCGAACCCTCTCTACCCCCTATGTCGGCTCATGGCGGTCAATGCGTATTTATGAGTAGAAACAATACGTTGTTCTTGCTCACGGCAACCTTTCAGAATGTACTCAATGCCTGCGAAGGCTACGCGCGCTCATGAATTTCTCAAAACAGGCGGACGGGATGCAAACATTCTCTACTCGGGCATTGCAACATTTTATCAGCGACTTGAAATCGGCAGGAAAGTCACTTAAGTCTTTGTAAATATTTTGTTATTTTGGATTTCAGCACAGCGATTCTCGGCTCGATTAATTTACTCCATGTCGGTTCATGTCGGCTCATGGCGGTTTGGAGGGGATGGGTCTGGCAGCGAACCCTCTCTCGTGCTCGCACCCACGCGAGTGCATACATCAGATAGATCAGGACAAGATATCCAAAGAGACGAAGCACAGCCCAAAGCAAATTAGCTTATTGTTGAACCTTGGATTAAGCAATAATTTATGAAAAAGTTTCGGTGTTTCGGATTTTCTTGGCGGAAAAGCAGCTGCACGCGGCTTCTTGGAACTAAGTCGATGGCACGAAAGCCAAGCAATCGATATATCAACATCAGCAACATTTTACCTAGATCGAGCGCAATAAATCCTGGATCAGATTTCCAAACGGCAGCGAGCTCCACTTTGGACCTCAAATGCCTCCTAGTTGGAGCGCCCTGCGGCGGCTTGGAACAGGCGGCCGCTGGTTTGAACTCCCTAGGAGCTGAACTCCGCTGGCTTCCCGCGAGTTCGGACGTTGTTGATATGTTAGCTTTAGACCTTGAACCAGATGCCGCACTTGCCATATTCGATTTTGACGCGTTCAATGATCCGCTGACGCTTCTCACGGCTCTGATGATGCTAAGACGAATGAGGACAGGTCTCCCGCTCATCCTAGTATCAAAGCACGTATACTCAAAGGAGCTTGCGGGCAACATCGCTTTAGCAGGCTTGTTACACGCTTCGACTGATTGGAGAAGATTGCGGCTTGTCATAGACGAAGCAATTTTACTTTGACTATTGCCTCGCCCCGAGGGGCTCGAAACACATTTTTTTCGTCAGCTCAAGCCATACGGTTATAAGTCCCCCTGTTTTTGTCGCACTTAGTGCAAGAAACTCTCGACAGTATCGTCGTAAGGGCACCTCGATTTTTAACCCATTTCGGGGCCACGCCGCGCGTCCCATGACGTGATCCAAGCTGGAGGCCGCCTACTGTCGGCCCGGTATACCCGTACGTTCGCGGCTCTGTGCCCGTTCCGCTCAGGCTTTCGACCGTTGCAGACTGATCTGCTCGGTGGTTTGCCCGGTGTTTATGCCGGGCACGGGTTGATGCGACGCAACTGCACCAGCCGTCGCATGTTATAGGCGAGGTTTTTCATCCCGATCTTCGCCTTGGCCCGCACCATGCCGATCGTGCGCACCAGCGTGCCGCCCATATCGTTGGTCTGCGCCCCGAAGGCATGTTCAACGCGGACCCGCACCGAGGATTTGGTCCGGTTGCTAGCCTTGGCCTGTTCGCTCAGCGGTTTGCCGCGCTTGCCCTTGCGGTGGATGCGGCTCTTCAAGCCTCGGGCACGCAGCTTGGCCTCCATCTCCTCGGACCGATAAGCTGAATCCGCCCAGACGCCAGCACCGGTGTTACCCTCCATCAGGAGGTGATCCACCGCTTGACTGTCGTGCTGGGCCGCATCGCTGACATGGTAGCGCCGCACCAGCTTGTGCTTGCGATCCACGTTCACGTGGTTCTTGTAGCCGTAATGGCTTTTGCCATGCTTTTTCGTCCAGCGTGCGTCGACGTCCTTCTGGCACCGCTTGGCCGGCTTGTCCTTCCAGTCGTCGGGCTCCTCGCCGCCCTTGATAATCTTGTTTTCTTCGCGGGTGTTGCGGTTCTTCGGCACCGGCACGATGGACGCGTCCAGGATCTGACCGCCCCGTGCTATATAGCCCTGCCGCGACAGATACCCGTCAAACTGTCGAAACAGCTCGTCGACCAGCCCCGCCTGCGCCAATGCTTCGCGGTAGAGCCAGACCGTCTTGGCGTCGGGAACCCGGTCCTCCAGTCCGAGGCCCAGGAACCTCATGAACGACAGCCGGTCACGCACCTGATATTCGATCTGGTCGTCCGACAGGTTGTAAAGCGCACTAAGCACAAGCGTCTTGAACATCAGCACCGCGTCCATCGGCTTACGACCAGCCCGCGACTTCCGTTCCGCCTCGGGCTTGCGCCAGACACGCTCCAGCGTCGACCGGAACTCCTCCCACGGCACAACGGTGTCGATCTCGACCAGTGGGTCCCGCTTGGCATCCAGACTGGCGTAGCGGTCTGACAAATCGAAGAAACCCATCTGCGCCATCGCCCCCTGTGTCAGGGAAGTTGTCCGCCGCTCTACTTTTCCTCTATTTCTCAGGTGGGCGGGATAGGAAGATGATTTGGGATATTCACCGGAACGAAAATCAGCGGTGCTGAAGCGGATGCTGCCGCCGAACAACGTGGCCATACGGCAGTTGTCGCAGGAGGAAGGGATTTCTGAGGCGACATTGCACAAGTGGCGGGCTGAGGCGCGCGGCAAGGGGCAGCTTATGCCTGATGCGGACGCTGGCCCTGAGGGCTGGTCCTCGCGGGACAAGTTCGCAGCGGTGTTGGAAACAGCCGCTCTTAATGAAGCTGATCTGGCCGAATACTGCCGCAAGCGCGGGCTTTATCCAGCGCAGATCGCGGCATGGCGGTCAGCGTGTGAACAGGCGAATGACTGGGATCGCGCCAGCAGCGCGCGTCTGGGTCGAGCGACCAAAGAAGAAAAAAAGCGGGTCAAGGATCTGGAGCGGGAATTGGCCCGCAAAGACCGCGCATTGGCCGAAACCGCAGCGCTCCTTGTTCTGCGAAAAAAGGCGGCAGCGATCTGGGGGGGCGACGAGGACGCATGATCAGCACCCCACATCGCCAAACTGCCGTTGCGCTGATCAATGAGGCCATCACTGCTGGCGCGCGGCGGGCCAAAGCCTGTGCCGAGATGGAAATCAGCGATCGCACACTACGGCGCTGGACAAAAGACGGTCAGATACACGCCGATCAGCGCCCCCTTGTGCCGCGCCCGGAGCCAGCCAACAAGCTGAGTGCCGAAGAACGCGCGGCCGTGCTTGACGTCTGCAATTCAGCGGAGTTTGCCAGCCTTCCTCCGTCACAGATCGTGCCTAAACTGGCCGATCAGGGGCGATATTTGGCCTCGGAATCCAGCTTCTATTGCGTGTTTCACGGGATCGCGGGCACTGATTTCAGCTGATCGCGGGCAGCGATTTCACGGGAAGGCGGGCACCTGTT
>NZ_JAVKPH010000046.1:0-22646 GCF_031432425.1 Ruixingdingia sedimenti
CCGCCATGGGCGGACCGGTTGCCCTCGTGCTCACCTGGCTCGATCAGGAAGCGGCTTCGCCTGTCTGGCAACAGCAAGCGGCGGCCGCGCGCCAGCTCACCCTCTTCTGAGGGTGATGCTGGTCTATGCGGGAACCGGCACGGCCTTGGCTAAGGAAAGGTCCGCTGCCGACAGACCAAACAAGTTGCTGACGCGCCCTTCAATCTGATCGCGAAGCGCCGCCGCGTTGCGCTCGTGAAGCGTTTTCTGGCGGGGCGTTCGCGCCGCCAACGCGGCGTCGTTGGCATCGAGCAACTGCCGAACGAGTGCTTCGATCTCTGCGCGCTCTGCCGGCGTTGCCGGTGGAATGGGCAGATGTTCGATGAACTGCTTTCCGTGCGAGTAGTACCCGCCTCGGAAGGGGCTTGTGTGCGTCCTAACCATCGCCTCGCTTAAAGGATGATGCAAAACCGCCAGCAAAAAGAAGTTGGTTTCCGGAGCGCCGGCAAGCGGTCGGATCAGATAGTACGGGCCGTTCCCGCCACCGGTCATCATGATGTTGCTCTCGTCATAGGCGTAGCGGGCTTCGAGCGAGAGAATAGGGAGTATGATCTTGGGGCTGTCGAATTTCGTCAGGCTTTGCGAACGGCCAAATTGATAGAATTGCCGATCGGCGGCCGCGCCGCCCACGACATTCCGGCGCTCCAAATCGGCGCGCCGAGCGGTCAGGTAGGCAAAGCACATCGGGAAGCGCTGCGCCATGTCCGCAGGCTGGATGAGCCGCGCTGTGGCGCGGGCAGCATGGACGATCTCGTAGGGGAAGATCATCCAAGCGTTCGCTTCGGCTCGCGTGTAAGGGTATAGCCTTGCATCATGCAGACAGGGGCGCAGGATTCCGCGCTCGATCGGCCAGTCCCGGCCGTCCCATCGCAGCGTCACCGTGGCAGGCGTCTCGGCCGTAGAACGGAAGATATAGATCGGATCGGCGCTGGTTTGGACACCAACGAAGATTTCCGCCGCATCCTTCAGCTCGCGAGCGCATGCCGCCCGCACACGCGCGAAGAGGGCGCGCGTAGCATCATCCGCAAACTGCCACGGATCATCCGTTAGCTCTGCCGCCGGCAGCACGTTTCGCGGGCCAGGCGTACCATAGCGCCACGGCTCCAAGGCCTCGACGCGCTCCACCGTCACATCGGCCCTGCCTTGTCGGTCGAGGATCAACAAGCAGGTGTAGTTTGCGGCCTGCCGGCCGAAGACCTGCTGAACACCGAAATGGACGATCTCTTCAAGAGCATGGCCGACCGTCACCAATCGGCGGAGCGCCCGCCCCGCCTGAATCGTCATGAACTTGTGCGGGATGATGAAGCCAAGCCGCCCATCCGGCCGCACGAGGGACAGGGACCGCTCGATAAACAGGGCATACTTGTCGAAGTTGTCCTGGCGCGCTGTCGTATAGGGCGAGGCTTCATTTTGATAGAACGCCGCCTCTTCCGGCGAGTATGCCTGCATGTTCTGGATGCGAATATAGGGCGGGTTGCCCACGATCACGTCGAAGCCACCCCGTGCCATTTCGGCGGGAAACTCGTCAGACCAGGAGAACGGATTGATTTTGTCCAGCAGCCCGGCCGGCAGCGCACCCCGCACGGCCGTCCATTCAGCTTGGCTGACAAGGCTATTACCCGCACGGAGCGTCCCGTCGAGTTCAGGCAAAGCAGGCGCACGAGTGCGATCGACGTAATCGCGAAGGCCGCCCGCGCTTTCGTCCTCGATGAGCTTCAGGAGCAGGCTGAACCTTGCTACTTCGACGGCATTAGCGTCTATATCCACGCCACGAACATGGGCGAGCAGGATGCGGCGCTTTTCCTCGAAGGTTAGCCGCCAACCCCCTGCCCCTGCATCGTAGATCGTCCGGCCGGCGTGTGCCGCCCGGTCGTTCGCCTGATACCAAGCCAGGTAATGGTCGGTCAGGAAGTCGAAAACCGAGAGCAGGAAGATGCCTGAGCCACAGCAGATGTCGGCAACCGTAAACGCCACCAGATCAGCCGGGGTCTTTCCGGCGAGGCACGGGCCGAGGGTGCGCTGCACGATCGAATCGACGATGTAGCGAGGCGTCGGAACCACGCCGCCGCTTTCCCGAACCTCCGGCTTGCTGACGATCTCGACGGCGCCAGCGACGTCGATCGTGATGATCTCGCCAAGAAACTGCTCGTAGATTTCACCAAGCACTTCCGTTTCGACGACGGCGAAGGTGTAGGGGCTCTGCGGATAATACAGCTCGTTGATGATCCCGCTCAGCACATCGTCGCTGATCCGGACGCCGAGTCGTGCATCGTCGAGAAGACGGAACAGCCCGGAGTCGTAGAAAGCATCCGCTCGCCGCAGCTCCGTCAGCAGGGCGTCGAAGCTGCCGCCGCCGGCGAGGCCGCGTAAGGTTTCGTAGCGCTCAATGTCGCGATCCTCGCATATGCGCAGAAAGACGATCCGCAGCAGGAACAGCTGCACCGCATAGGTCAGCTCTTCCGGCGAGAGGCCGGGCGTATTCTGATGAATATCCCGTGCCAGCCGCTCACGCCACGAGCGCAC
The DNA here is from genome assembly GCF_031432425.1 of Ruixingdingia sedimenti. Classification (NCBI taxonomy): domain Bacteria; kingdom Pseudomonadati; phylum Pseudomonadota; class Alphaproteobacteria; order Rhodobacterales; family Paracoccaceae; genus Ruixingdingia; species Ruixingdingia sedimenti. The sequence goes on from NZ_JAVKPH010000046.1 coordinate 2,563, forward strand.
CTGGCGCAGGAAGAAATCGTCGAACTGCTCCGCCCCATGGCGGGTAACATCGACCGCGAAACGGCGATCGAACTCGCCTGAATAGACAGCCGCGCGCGAGAGCAATGGCCATAGCTCTTCAAACCGCGCCTCAAACTCGTCGTAGCGCACAAGCAGGATACGGGCGACGTGCGCTTCATCGGCCAAGTCCGGCTTGGGCTGGCAATCATAGACTGCGAGCTGGTGGAAATTCGTCAGCACCGCGATCGGCAGGCTGGCCGAATATCCGTAGCGGCGCGTCTGGAACGCGGCGTCCTTGCTGCGGTCAATCCGCACACTCGGCTTTTTCGCCTCGACGAACAGCTTGCGTTGCCGCGCGAGCCGCAGCTCGTAGTCAGGTTTTTTGGAGAGCCGTTCCTCTCCAACCTCGACAGTTGCCTCCTCGATCACTTCCCGAAGGCCAAGCGGATGCCCGGCAGCATTGTGCACGTCCCAGCCAAACGCCCCGAGCAACGGCGTGATGAAATCAGTCCGTGCCTGCGTCTCATTATACGCAGGGCGAAGATAATCCGCTTCGTTACGCCGGAAGTTCTGAACCAGATCGGCCACCCGCGCGCGGGCAGCCGCCTTGTCGTCCGCGCCCGTCATGCCGCACTTTTCCGAGGACCGCGCCGTCGCGAGTTGCGGCGGTCGCGCATCTGCGTCCAGACGCTCTTCAGAAGGTCACACTCCCCGGCGGAAAGACCCATATGATCGCGCAGGATGATCTTCGCGTTCTCTTCGAGCACGGCATCCAGGCGTCCGGCGCGAACGAGCTGATCGACTTCCTTGAGTGGCATCGCGCCGTTCAGCTGCGCCGGCATCAACAACCTCTCGGCTTCGGTGGGTTCAAGCTCCAGAACTCCGCCGCCATAGCTCCGGCCCTCGATTTCGGCCGAGGCAGCGGTCAGCCAGGTGTATGTATTGGCGATCACCCGCTCCGGCTTCGCGCCATGACTCCGCATTCGGTGGATTGTATCGGTGGAAGTGGCTCCGGAAGCGTTCAGCACCATGCGCGGGAAGTCGTAAATCTGCCGGAAGGCAAAGCCATCGGGGACCCACACCGAAGGCACTAAATACCAAGGTTTGCGGATCGAGCACTTGTATCCCTTATGGAACTCTTTGCGCTCGCCTTCCTCGATATACCGGCGCAACTTCGCACTCAGCTTGCTGGCCTGCGCCTTGCTGATGTTCAGAAGATGCACCCGATCACCGCCCGCCGCGAGGGATCTCCAGTCGGCTTTGCCTATCTGGCTTCCCTTGAGCTGGGCCGAGCGGGACACCAGCGGCGTCGTATAGCCCTCAAGACCGAGATCTTCGACCTGATCGGCCGAGAGCACAAAGAACTCATTCTTTCCCGTTACCACGCCCACGTCGATGCTTGCGTGGGTGGACATGCAGGTAGTGGTTTCTGCGTCGCGGAGCGCGCGCATGAAAGAAATCTGTCTGTTATCGAGGAAGTATTTGAGCCACTTTTCGCTATCGTGCCGGATCGTTTTCGGCTCCGCCCGAGCGAGCAGAAGCGCCGGCTTAACCTCCGTAATGTCCGCAACCTTCTCCGTCGCTGTCAGCGCGACACGGCAGGTGTTCTCCTCAGACGCGGCCGCCAGCGCGCCCTCTGCCAGCAAGAGGACAACTTCCTGCTCCGCATTTTCAAAGAACAGCTCATTGCAAGCGATTACGTCGATACGTTCGAAATGATCGGTCAGATAAGACCGCAGCTGCGCCGCGTATGTGACTTGCAGGATTTCAGCGGGCAGGACGAGCGCGAGCCGCCCGCCGGGTTTCAGACTCGCCGTCGCCGCCACAACAAAAGGCACCCAAATATTCGTCAATCGGTTTGGCGTAAGGCCCTGATCGCCCATGATCGCCATTGCCCTGGCACGGTGCGGCTCCGGAAACGACTGGTATCGGATGAAGGGCGGGTTGCCCACGATCACATCGAACGCAGGCTGATCCGTGCTCTGCCACCAGCCAAAGAAGTCCGAGTTGACGACGATCTTTTCAGCAGCCTTACCAAGAGAAGGCCGCAAGCGTTCTGTCGCCGCCTGCGCTTCTGCAGGGATGATCTCGGTCCCCGTCAGGAGACGAGCGACTTTCGCGGGCGTCGCCCCTAGCGATAGCAGCCGCGTCGCAGCAGCTTCTAGAAACACCCCGTTTCCACAGCTGGGCTCAAGCACAGCGTCTGCCGCAGACTGAATAGCCCACCCGCACAGCCATTCAGCGACCTTGGACGACGTGTAATAACCACCCCGAAGCTTGTCTTCATCGAGATCGGCAAAGCGCCCGCGCGGCGCAACAGCGGCGGCACTCTTGGGCTTTCGGGCAATTGTTTTTTTGGCGCGCGCGGTCGTCATTCTTTCCCCACATGAAGCAGTGGCATGTCTTCCTTAAGAAGACGGTCAACCGCTTCGCGGACGACCCATGCCACCGACACCCGATTTTTCCGGGCGATTTCGCAAAGTTCGCGATGCTGCTCCGCCGAGAGACTGACGGACAGGCGATGCGCGGACTTGTCGTCGTGGGTTGTGGCAGTGCTAGGCATAGCTGTTTGCTTTTTACATCAACTTGCACCACCCTACATCACAGCGGTGAAGCGGACAAGGCCGCCTCTCGAAAACGACCGTTTTTGAGAGAACGGGCTAGAGGCCGTTTAACGGACACAAGGCGCAGCCCTTCGTCTCTCAGAACTATCTCTTGAAAGTAACCTCTCGAATCCGCCATAGTGAGATGAGTTTCAAGAGGTTTGCATGCTTGTCGGTTATGCCCGCGTTTCGACGCAGGATCAGAAACCAGCTTTGCAGCTCGACGCCCTGAAGGTGGCAGGCTGCGAGAAGGTATTCACTGAGAAAGCCTCCGGCGCGCAGCGCGACCGGCCTGAGCTGACGGCCGCTCTGTCATACATGCGGCCGGGGGACAGCCTCGTCGTCTGGAAGCTCGATCGCCTGGCTCGCTCCCTGCCCCAGCTCATCGAGACCGTCGCCCAGCTCGAAGCCAAAGGCATCGGCTTGCGCTCCCTGACGGAGGCGATCGACACAACGACAGCAGGCGGGAAGCTGATTTTCCACATATTTGGTGCCCTAGCCGAGTTCGAGCGATCTGCGATCCGCGAGCGAACCCGCGCCGGCCTGAAGGCTGCGCGCGATCGTGGCCGCAAAGGTGGGCGGCCCCCTGCCCTATCTGCCGCCGATCTGGCAGCGGCCAAGGCGCTGCTGCGCGATCCGGCGATCACCGTAGAAGAGGTGGCGACCCGCTTAAAGGTTTCGCCGGCAACGCTCTATCGGCATTTGCCGGGAGGGCGTGGAGGTATTGAGGGACAGGGGGAAGCAAGTGCTCAGGAAGATCATCGGGATTAAGAACGTCGGCCGGTTCCGCAACTCGGCCGCACCAGGCAATCCGCAGCTTGCCAAGCACACTTTCATTGCCGGGGCGAACGGCTACGGGAAAACGACCCTGTGCGCCATTCTGCGCTCGCTGCAAACCGGCGATCCAACCCATATCCTCGGCCGCAGAACCCTCGGCACGACAGACGCGCCGACGATTGAGCTATTGCTGGACGGCGGACAAGCCCGCTTCGACGGCGCAGCATGGAGTGCGACCAAACCGGAAATCGCCATCTTCGACGGCGTGTTTGTTGCGGAGAACGTCCACTCCGGGGAGGTTGTGGACATAGAGCATAAGCGCAATCTCTATCGCGTCATCGTCGGGGATGCCGGCGTAAGGCTCGCGGCGCAAGATGCCGACCTTGCCGCCGAGAGCCGCGCCAAGACTGGCGAGATCAGCACCGCGAGCAAGGCGGTTCAGCCGCATGTGCCGGCCGGCATGAAGCTGGACACCTTCATTGCTCTGCCGGAGGCGGCCGACATTGCTGTGCAGATCGAGGCACAAGCGCGCAGCGTGGATGCGCTGCGGCAGGCCGGTGCGCTGCGCGCCCGCCCTGCCCTTTCGGAATTTGCCATTCCGGGCCTGCCGGCGGATTTCACAGGCCTGCTGACCCGCACCATTGAAGATATTGCGCAGGACGCGGAGCAAAGACTGTCGGCGCACCTGGCCGCGCACGGCATGACGGCCAGCGGCGGCAACTGGATCGCGGACGGCCTCAGCCATGCCGACGACACCTGCCCTTTCTGCGGACAGGACATTCGGGACCTTCCTCTGATCGCCGCTTTTCGGGCCGTGTTCAGCGAGCGTTACGAGGCGCTGGCGGGAGAGATCGCCGCCATGAAAGCGAGCGTTGCGCAGGACATGGGCGATGCCGCCCTGGCCCGTCTTGGCACCCTCGCGGAGCAGAACAACGGCAGCATTGAGTTCTGGCAGAAATATTGCGCGATCGAGGCCCCTGCCCTCGCCTTGTCGGTCGAGGCCGTCGAGGCGATTCGCGGGCTTGCCGCCGCGGCGATCGGTCTTCTCGATCGCAAGGCGGCCGTGCCGCTCGACCCGATCACGCCGGATGAAGGTTTCACGGCCGCCCGCGCCGCTTATGACCGCGCGGCTACCGCCATCGCGGCGGCCAATACCGCGATCCGCGCGGCAAATGTCGTCATTGCCGACAAGAAGGCTGCCGCCGACGCGGGCGACCTCAAGGCAGCCGAGGCCGAGTTAGCCCGCCTAACAGCAATCCAAACCCGGCACCGCGCGGACGTGTCGGGGCTTTGCGCTGCCTATACGAAGTTGTGCGGCGAGAAAGACGCCATAGAGGCGCGAAAAGAGGCTGTCAGGAAGCAGCTCGACGCACACACGAAGACTGTGGTGAAGCCCTACGAGCGGCGCATCAACGACTATCTGGCCGCTTTCAATGCTGGCTTCAGCATCACCGAGACCAAACATGCCTACCCCGGAGGTGTCGCCACATCGAGCTATCAGCTCGTCATCAACGATACCGCCGTTGACCTTGGGGATAGCAAGACTCCGGGCGATCGACCGAGCTTCAAGAATACCCTCAGCGCCGGCGACCGAACCACCCTCGCCCTTGCGTTCTTCCTGGCCCATCTGGAGCGTGATCCAGGAGCTGCCGGGAAGCTAGTCGTCTTCGACGACCCCTTCAACAGTCAGGATTCCTTCCGCCGGCGGCAAACGGTTCACGAGATCATGAAGGTTGCGGGAAAAAGCGCCCAGGTAATCGTGCTTTCGCACGATGCCACCTTCCTCAAGCAGGTTTGGGACAAGTCACCAGCGGCCGACCGTGTTGCGCTGTCGATTGCCGATCACCGCGCCCAAGGTTCGAAAATTATGCCGGTGGACTTGGAGCACGCTTGCCGTGGCCGGACGGCCACCGACATTGACGACCTGCAAACCTACCTCACAACCGGCGCAGGTGGCTTGCTCGATGTTGTCCGAAAAATGCGCGTCGTCCTCGAAACCCATTGCAGGACGACCTATCCGGGCAGTTTCCTTGCCGGTGATTGGTTGGGAGACATGGTGCGGAAAGTACGCGAGGGCGGCGACGCTCATCCTGCGCAAGCGCTCTATGACGAGCTGGACCAGATCAACGGCTACACCAGCCAGTATCACCATGGTGAGAACATGGCTGACGCTACGCCGGATCAGATCGACCCGAGCGAGCTAACGGGCTTTACCCGCCGCACTTTGCGCATAGTGAACGCACTACAAGCTTGACTGTGCACAAGTGCACGATTGCACAATCAAGGGCGACCCCGCTTTTCAAACCAGCTCTGGCAGAACTTCACAAAGTGGCGCTCCGGATGCTTCGGCACGATCTCGTTCTCGCCAAGCCATGAGCGCCATTCCTGCTCCAGATAGTGAACGTCCCAACCAGGCGCGGCGTTGCGGGCATCGCCGAACACGTCGGAATCGAGCCGCCCCGTCCAAGGCTCGACCGGCGCAAGCGCCGCCTTCATCGTGCCCCGGTTCTGGAACGTGACCATGCCCTCTTTTTCGTCGAAGGTGACAAGGTAGTCCGGCAGGTGATCGGTCGCCGCCAGCTCGCGCACGGAGCGCCGGAACTCCTTCTCCGAAGACTTCGAGCCCGATTTCTTAAGCAAGACTTCGAGCGAGACTTTCCAAGAAGCCTGCTGGCCGCAGTGCTTACGCGCCAGCTCGTAAATCCGCCGCTCTATGGGCCGCCTCAGCCGGAAATAATCCCGATGCAGCGTCAGCACTTCATTGTGCCGGATTGCGTTAAACACCCAATCCGAGAGGGTGATTTCGCAGGAGATCAGGCGGCCATCGAGACCATGCTTGCGGCGGATGGATGAAGCGTCGATCAGGCCGAACGTATCGGTCTGTTCTTCATCGCCCGTGCGAATGTTGGTCGAGATCGTCGTGCCGCGAATGCGCTCGATAGCGTCTTGCAGCGCCTCGTAGTCCTTCCCCGCCGTGCCCCGGTTCGTGAAGATCAGCAAGTCGCGGCTGTTGATGCGCACCCGCTTGGAGACAGGCTCGTTGTTCTTCAGCTTCGCCATGATCTGCGAAATGCAGTAAATCAGAATATCCTTGTCGTAGATCGTGGCGAGCCCTTTGACGCTCGGCGTCACCTGAAGCCACTGACCATTGTGCTCATAGCGCCGAATGCTTGTCTCCGGCTTCTTCGAGAGCGAGTAGAACGGATGCTCCATTTGCGGCATCACGTCCTTGAGCACGGCGTCAGCCACGTCGCAGATGAACAGATCATACTGCGGATGACGCTCAGGGATCAGCGCGAGCTGTGGATTCGGGGTTTCAGACACCATGGCCCATATTCGGGGTTTCACCCACCGAAGGCAAGAGCTTTCGGGGTTTCACCCACCACCCGCCAGAAGCGCCCTGTCGGGAGCTGGCTTCGGGGGATCAGCCACCCCGATCAGGAGCTCTTTTCGGGGTTTTACCCGCCACCCAAAGGATTCGGGGTTTCAGACACCAAGATTCGGGGTTTCAGACACCAAGATTCGGGGTTTTACCCACCAGTTATGAAGAAAGATGGCGAAAACTATATGCAAGATCAGCGACTTAGGGGAATTCCAGAATCCCTTAACACTGAATCTAACACCTATTTAACACCCTCTCTTGCAGCGCCGCCTGTGGATAACTCGGCTTTGAGGCCCTGCGAGCCCGCAAAGCCCGGTGCATGCCCAGAAGAAAAAAAGGGCTTGGCAGAGAACACAGATGGCCGGGCCAGCGCCCTACTTGCGAAGGAAACGCGAGCCGACAATCGCCGCACGGGCACTCTCATCACTCCAAGGTAGGCGATCAACCCTCCCCTGCCCTATCTTCTCGCGCCGTCTCCTGATCAACAAGCCAACCTCAAGCGGTTTTATAGGATGCCACCAACGCGGCAGTGGCGTCACAGTGCAGGCCGCGACCTGGATGTGAACCCAGCCGTAGCGGTCGATCTTCGAGATTTGGCCGGTGATGATCCGATGCCCGATCATTGTCGGCGGCTTCTTTGACTTGCGCGGCTGAGGCTTCCAGATCGGCTCGCGCCAGCGTATCACATCAGCGACGATGAACTCAGTCCCGCATTTCAGCCATTCCAAGAGCCCTCCCTTCCGACTGTGCCATTGTGCACAAGTGCACGTCTGCACGAAATCCTTGACGAGCACCCCTCTCTCTTGATATTGATCCTAATTGCAATTGTGCACAAGTGCAGGATTGCAGTTTCGCAGGGGTGCACATGAAAACAATCGCCATAGCTATGCAAAAAGGCGGGGTCGGAAAGTCCACCTTGACCCGATCTATCGCCGTCGCGGCTTCAAAAGCCGGGATGAACGTCCTCACGCTCGACATGGACGCCCAGCAGTCCACGACACAATGGGCGGACCGACGCGGGGACCAGCTCCCCCTTGTCCGCTTCGTCACCGAAATCGAGCTTCCGAAGGTGCTCAAACAGGCCGCCGAGGCGGGCTGCGATCTCGTTATCATCGACACACCGCCCGCGCGCAGCACAGAAGCGCCCGCCGCCGTCGAATACGCCGACCTCGTGCTTGTACCCTGTACGCCTGACATAGAAGCCTACGAACAACTTCCCCGCACGGAACGCCTGGCACGAACGACCGGCAAGCCTGCCGCAGCCGTGCTCACCATGGCGCAGCCCAACAGCCGGAGCGAAGAGGAAATTGCCCGCGCGATCTTCGCGGAACTTAAACTTCCAATGGTTCCAGCGATCCTGCACCGCTTCAAGGTGCATCGGGACGCCAGCAGGGACGGCCAAACAGCCCAGGAGTTGGAGCCGGACAGCAAAGCCGCTCAGGAAATCCAGGCTCTTTGGGATTGGGTTTGTGCAGAGTTGCAAATTGGCACAAGTGCACTTGTGCACAAAAAGATGAGAGCGAAAGGGTAGGGCCATGGCCAGAAAAGCGACCGCAGAAACCTTTCTGAAGAAGATGAACCTCGCAAGCGAGCCCGAAGCGCCCGCCGCGAAGGCAGAGACATCGGCAGAGGCCGCGCAGGCGGCCAAGAACAAGAAGCCCGCAGGGCGCACCGGCCTCAAGCACATTGGCGGCTACTTTGACCGCGAGACCGTCGAGCAGGTGGCCGTACTGCGGGCGCGTCTCGACCTTGATAACTCCCAGCTTATCAAACGCGCCATCGAAGAGCTTTACAGCCGCGAGCTGGCCGCCCGCAAGTTCGGCGACCGCTAGAATCCTGCAACTGTGCACCGCTGCGCTTGTGCACAAACTGTGAGACTTGCCATGCCGAACAGGATTCCGCCTGACGACAAGGACAGCACCGCGCTTGCGGCGTGGGAAAGAGGGCAGCCGGATGCAGCCGATGCGCCCAACAACCAAGCCCGCCTACGCGCACTCTTCGACGTGCTGCCCGACGTGCGGACGCTTCAGGCGGTGCTCGATGCCGCCATGAACGACGGCCGCCCGCCTGAGCGATTTGCCATCGAGGCCGAACCTGCCATGCTCGACCTTCTTCGTCACATTGAGGCTCTCGACGCGGCCGCTGCTGGCCGCGCACCCGTGCCGGTCGAGCGGATTGTGAGCCTGATCGTCAATAATCACCTTCAGAGCCTCCTGCACCAGCTCGTCACCGATCCGACGAGCCATCCGCATTATGCCAAAGCGTGGAATGCCCTTTGCGCCGCCGAAGGTGTTCCCGACTTGGCCGCGCCGTCGGGCACGGCCTCAGAAGGGTTACAGAAGGCCGAGGAAGGGCCTTTCTGATGCTTCAGGCTACACGACCCCGCCTTCATTCGTTCGTCGTGTTCCTTGGGCTCCTCTTGGCGTTTACAGTCCCCGCCGCCGCCCAGCAGCTTTCTCAGGCCCAAACCGTGGAGCTGGAGCAGGATGCGGGCCGGCTCGCCGATCTCATGGTTGAATACCGAAATCTGTTCCTGGGGCAGAACACTACGCTCACGGAACCCGAGAGGGCTGCCCGCAACCGTGCGATTACACGACTCATGGAGGTTATACGCGCCAAGTGGAGAACAAGGCAGCCAGCCCTTGAAACCCGGCTCAATCAAAGAGCCGAGGCGCTTGCGGAGCCCCGCCATAAAGCAGAGCGGGAAAGGTACGAGCGCGAAATGCAGACGCTCCTTCGGCCCAACCTCGTAGACAAAGTGTTTAAAGGTACGAGTGAAATCGCAGGTTATCTTTGGAGCGCAGTTGGCAGTCTTATGCAGTGGGGTCTCGTTATTGTTCTCGTTGCCCCTCTGGTTTGGTTCCTGTCGTGGTTTGTGAGCGCTACACGCAATAGGGGAGAGCAAGAGGGGTTACCACCGCTGTCCGACAACTACGGCACGGCGAGCTATGCCGACGTGCGGTCGCAGATGCCACATTTCATCTACGCCGTGCAGGGCGTGTTCTTCGGCAAGAGCAGTGCGCCGGAGCTGGATCAGATACCGCTTGCCGAGCAGCGCGGCGCGCCGGTTCTCTCGACACCCGAGCATCACACTTTGATCGTCGCGCGGACCAGGACAGGGAAGGGGACGCGCGTCATCGTCCCGACGCTACTGCGCTATGCGGGCTCTGCCATCGTCATCGACCCCAAAGGGGAAAACGCGGCGATCACCGCCCGCGTACGCTTCGGCATGCTGAACAAGGAAGTGCATGTCATCAACCCATGGGGCGAGCTGGCCAGGACCTTCAAAGCGCGCGGATTGCCGCCCGCTACCTTTAACCCGCTCGACGTGCTCGACAGGAACGACCCGAACGCTGTCGCCGTTGCACAAAGCCTTGCGGGAGCGATTTGCCCATCAAGCCCCGGAGACAAGGACCGCTATTGGCAGGGCAGCGCCGCGAATGTACTGACCGCCGTGCTCCTTTGGATCACCGATCAGCCAGACGAACAGAAAACGCTCGCCCGCGCCCGCGAGATCGTCAGCCTCAGCCGCAAGGATTTCACCGACAGGTTTCTCGTGCCCATGGCCGCATCGAGCGCCTTCGGCGGCGCGATCCGCGAAATGGTCAGCCCCTATCTCGACCTTGCGCAGGAGACCTACAGCGGCATCATGGCGAATTTGTCGGAGAACACGAAGTTTCTCTCCGACCCGCAGGTGAAGGCCGCGACGGCCACGTCATCCTTCGACATGGCCGACCTGATCCGTGATCCCGTGACGGTCTATCTGGTCATCCCGCCCGACCGCATCGACACGCAGCGCACCTGGCTCCGGCTGATGACGGCAGCGGCCATGCACACCTTCAAGCGCTATCCCTTGGACGGCCGGCCGCCGCATCGCTGCATGATCCTGATGGACGAGTTTCCGGCTTTGGGCCGGATCGAGGACATGCCGCGCGACATCGCCACCATGTCGGGCTACGGGATCGACTTCACGCTGATCGTGCAGGGGATCGACCAGCTCAAAGATCACTACGGGCCTGCCGCCGGAACGATCCTCTCCAACTGCGCCTACAAGTGGTTCTGCAACGTCAGCGACCTTGAATCGGCGAAGTATCTCTCCGACACGCTCGGCAAGGCGACCGTGCGCACGGTCGGGAAGGGCGAGTCCCACAACGAGGGGCCAGGCGGCTCAGCCAAGGGCGAGAGTATCAATTACGGCGAGACCGGCAGGCCGCTTCTCATGCCGGACGAGGTACTGTCCCTTGGCCGCGAGGTGGCGATTGTTCTGAACCCCGACGGCCGCCCGCACTATCTCCGGCCCGTCGATTACTGGCGCATCCCCGAAGCCTTCGCCTCGCTTATGACCAGCTATCGAAAGCTCTATTGGGAGCCGCCGCTGGCCTGGGACGAAAACCCGTACTTTGCCCGAGGAGGGGAGGGGGGGGACGAGAGCAAGCAGACCGCGCCCCCCAGCGGCAAGATGAGCCGCGAGGAAGCCTTGGCCATCCTCGGCCTCGCAGAAGGGGCGAGCGCTGCCGACATACGCGCAGCCTGGAAGCGTCTCATGCAGAAGGTGCATCCGGACGTAGGCGGTTCCAACCGCCTCGCGCAAATCCTGAGCGAGGCAAGGGATACGCTCGCCGAGAGCACGACATGAGAGCGGCAGGGCAGGGCGCTCTGTGCTATACTGCGAATCGCACAGCGAAGAGTGACAGCCGCCGCGCTCAACTTCGTGCCTGCAAGCCCCTGACTTGCCGCGAAGTCGCCCATACCCGCACTGTTTGTGCTATCCTGAAAGAGTCGGTTGAGTGGTTGTGCAAGCCATGTGCGGGGGTCCCGCACGCTTGGCAAGGGTGGCGCTTCGCCCTCCCGTTGCATCCCTCCAGACCCAGCGTTGACACCTGGGAACCGTCCGAAGGCTCTGCCTCTCGACACCGCCAGGGTTTCACCCGTGGACCGACCAAATGGGCCTTCGTGCCCCTTGGAACCCTGACCAAGGCGCTTCGCCCTTGGAACCAGACGAGGGGCTATCGCGCCCCTTCGACCACTCGCCGGGACTTTCGCGTCCCGGCACCCACGACCAGAGCTTTCGCGCTCTGGACGACGAGCAGGAGGCTGTCATGCCCCTGCACCCTGACGAGGGGTATGCGTCCCCTCGACCACGCGCAGGACACGCTGTTCCTGCACCTCAGCCGGGTTTCGCCCCGGTATCGACAATGGAGCGGCCATTGAGCCGGTGAGAAGAAGCGAGGGGGCATATGGCCGGATCGGACAAGCGGCAGCGGGACGCACAGATCAAATTCAGGTGCACCTGGGAAGAGTTCGCCACCGTGGCCGGTAAGGCCGACAAGGCTGGAATGAGCCTCGCGGCCTTCGCTAGAACCGCAACCGTCGGCGCGGCGGGGCCGCGCTCTCTCCGCCGTGTTCCCGCCGACGCCTATGCCCTTCGCCAAGTGCTTGGCCACCTTGGCAAGGTCGGCAGCAACCTCAATCAGATCGCCCGCTATCTGCATACCGGCGGCGATCCGCAGACCGTCTTGCCGGATATTCGGGAAGCGCTCGCCGCTCAGGCGCGACTTCGCGGCCTGATCTATGAGGCGCTTGGCAAGACGCCTGACAATGCCCCGCCGGTCAACCCGCAGCCACCGGCAGCGTCGTCGAAGTTCATCCCGCCCCGAAAAAAGTGACGGGGCGGTCATGATTATCAAAGGGGGCTCCCGCGCCGGACCACAACAGCTCGCCGCCCACCTTCAGCGGACGGATACCAACGAGCAGGTGGTGATCCTGGAGCTGCATTCAGGCGTTGACGATCTCGCCGCCACATTCCGCGACTGGCAGACCCTCGCCGAGGGTACGCGCGGCACGAAGGGTCTGTATCACGCCAACATTGATCCGGACGCCCGCTATGCGATGACGCCGGAGCAATGGGCGCAGGCCGTGGACGTGCTGGAGCGGGAGCTGGGCTTCGAGGGCCAGCCCCGCGCCGTCGTCCTTCACGAAAAGAAAGGCCGCCAGCACATCCATGTCGTTTGGGCGCGCACCGACGCCGAGACCATGACCATGCGCACCGACAGTAACAACTACGCCGCTCACGAGCGCGCCAGCCAGGCGCTTGAGCGGTTATTCGGGCATGAGCCCGTGCCTGGCAAACATGCCAAGCGCGACCGCGACCGGCAGCCAGACCCCCCGAAGGCCGCCGTCAGCCATGCTGAATGGCAACAGGCGGAGCGCATCGGCCTCAGCATTGAGGACCGCCGCGCGCAGATCGCCGCGCTACACAGCGCGAGCGACAGCGGCACAGCCTTCAAAACTGCCCTTGAGGAAGCCGGATATGTGCTCGCGCAGGGCGACCGGCGCGACTTCGTGCTGGTCGATCCGGCAGGAGAAACCTTCAGTCTCGGGCGGCAGCTCAAGGGCGTGAAGGCCGCAGAACTGCGGGCCTTCATGGCAGACGTTGACCAAAGGGCGCTTCCCACAGCCGCCGCCGCCACCGATCAGCAGCGCGCCCGCGCCGCCCAGGCGGAGCCGCCATCCTTCAAGATGGAGCCCCCGCCGGTCGAAGATTTTATGCCCGCGCCCGAGGCGCAGGAGGCCAAGCCGGAGATCCCCGGCCTCGATCCGCGCGTTGCCGAGGCACTTGCAGAGCGGGAGCGTGCAGATGCCGCCAAACTTGCCGAGTGGCATGCCGCCGAAATCAAGCGGCTCGATTATGCACTTAAGCTGGACGACAGCGAGAAGATCGCCGGGCTCGACCGCCAGCATGCGGCCGAGCGTGACCGGCTCGCGCGTGAACAGAGCGCCGCTGCCAAAGGCATCGAGGGTTTCATCGAGGCCATGAAGAACCGGCTGAATCCCGGCCGTAATGCGCAAAGCCTTCAGGCGCGGAAGAAGGAATGGAGTCAGCTTCATGCGCGCCAGGATCGAGAAAAGACAGATATGGCAGTGCTTCTCGCGCAGAACCGGGCGGAGCAGCTCGACGAACTGAGAGAGCGCCATGCACAGCAAGTCCGCGAACAGGACGCGCTCTTCGAGCGCGACCGGCAGCGCTACGCCGAGGACGCGGCGCGCGCCGAGCGCTTGCTTCAGCAAATCGAGGCTGACCGGCGCGAAGCCGAAAGACTCCAGCAAGAGGGGAGGGCGGGCGAACCGCCCCCGAGACAGGCAAAGTAAGCGGCTCGCGTTTCCTGCAACCAGAACCGGGCCGGTCAAAGAGAAGAAAGGTTGCCACCGAAGAGGACGACGAGTTTGACGATCCGCCCGAGCTCGTTCCTGGCTTCATGCCGATGGTCCGGCGCGTGCTCACGCGCTTCATGCGGCCTAAGAAGCGCAAGCAGATCAAGAACCGCCGCGCCGGAGGCCTTCGGGCGCTTCTCGCCCGCCTCGCTTTCCGCTCGAAGTTTTTGGCCGTACCGGCTCTGCCGCCTGCACCGAAACCGCCTGCACCTGAGCCGCCGCCAAGGCTGCCGCGTGGACCACGGCGGCCCTTGCACGGCCGTTTTAACGGACCTGCTGGACCATGATCCCCGAAGGGGCGGGGTTAGAACCCCGGCCCCTTCAGGCGGCGTTTGATAATCGCTCGGTTGATGTTTTCGAGAGAGGCGAGCGCATTGGCGCGATGGGTCGTTGCCTGCTCGGTCTGCGCAAGCGCGCGGCTCACGCACAGAAACTTGGAGTGCAGGATGGCGATGGGATGTTCGTCGAGTTCTGCGGCGGTGATGAGGCGCATGAGGCTGTCTCCTGTCTCTGAGGCCGCAACCATCACGGCCTTTCATGCCCCAATGGTAGGCAGCGGGATTGCCGGTACGCATCCGGAGGACTGAAACAGCGTGGAAGAGCCCTTCAGGGCTTGCGCCCCAAGGGAAGACCGAGGCCAGGGTGCAGGATCAAAAGGACGGTGTGGGGGAGGATTCCGCCGGGATCAGGTTACCAGCACATGATGAAGCCGTAGCGCCGCTCGGCATGACCGGCTTCGAGCATCGCGCAGGAGAGATCGACCTCATCCGCTTTGCAGCGACCAAGCGTCCGGCCATACTTGTCCGTGCCTTCCGAAGCACACTCGACCCGCGTGCGGGTGATCGACGAGAGATAATCCTTCGCCGCGTGCGGATCGCCATTGACGCAACGCCGCCCAGGGCGGCAGTGCCCGGGCATTTCCGGCGCGTCGATCCCGACCAGACGCACCCGCTGACCGTCGCAGCGGAACGTGTCACCATCGACGATGTCCGGCTGATAGCAGGCGAGGTCGGCCGCACTAACCTTTGCTTTGCCGAACATAATCCCGGCAGCCCCGAGAAAGGCGACAATCACCATCGCCGCTTTGTAGGGGAAGCTTCCTCTTTTTGTCTTTCTTTGCCGTCTTTTGCGGTGAAACTTAATAACATTCTGATCTTTCAGTGAACACCTGCCTGTGTAGGATAATGTATCTTATGGAAACTAGGAATCGGTTAAAATAGTTTCGCCCAAAGCTCCGCTGCACATAAGTCTTTCACATTTTCTGAATGTCATCTCGGCCCATCTCTTGGCCGCATCATCAGGGTCAACAAGAGAATTTGCAATAAAAAGCATGAATCCAATTGCTACATCATAGCTGTTTCCGCCTTGATTTTGTAGGTGCAGAGTTATTTGTGAGAATATGTCTCTATGGTACGGAGAGATTTTGTATGGTTCTCCTAGACTATTCTTAAATTCTCTCTGAATGATTTCCTTGGCTGCATCTTCGAGTGCAAGACTGTGATTTATATCTAATGTCATGATTCTCATTATATTCAGGATTATCTATCATTGTTTGTAAAATAGTGATCTTCGTGGATGGTCTTTATGTGGACGAAGCCCATACTGGCCATCATCTCAATCAATGCCGCCACCCTGTCCGGCCAAGCTTCGATCTGTAAGACGCAACTATTATTCTGCAGTAGCGCGGTCGCGCCTTTCAGAACGGCGCGTTCATGACCTTCCACGTCGATTTTGATTGCAACAGTCTTTCCTGAGCACGAAAGCAGTGTATCGATCGACGTGCACTCGACTTGGATGGCTTTATCTATCCCTTCAGTGCCTGCCGCGATCCGGCTTTGCCCCGTTGAACCAGTAGGATAGATGGCGAATGGCGCTGTGCCCGCTGCATCCGAAGCCGCGCAACGGTAGGTCTGCACACGCGTCGTAAGGCCGTTCAAATAGAGGTTGGCCAGCAGTTGCGCGTAATTGCGCGGATCGGGCTCGAATGCCCAGACATGTCGCGCGCGCTGTTCTGCCGCGACCTGGAGCGTGTACAGGCCGAGGTTGGCACCTATGTCGAGGAAATAGTCGAGATTGGGTCCGGCCTGAGCGAGCAGGTAATCCACCTGATCCTCTTCATAGCCGCCGCAAATGATTTTGCGATCGACGCGGTTGCGGCGGTCGAGAAGCCATTTCAGACCGCGATACCGGATGATCCGCACATCTGCTGGCCAGATGCGGTTGCAGAAGCGCTTCAGCTCCTTCGAGACAAGCGTTCTGAGGTTTCGCTTCATGCCCGCTCCGGCGTCGCGCGGCCCAACCGTCCTCCATCGAAGCCCGCAAACCGGTAGTTGAGGTTCACCTTGTCGCCCGTGACGGTTTCCAGTGGTGTTGTTACCGTGCGATCCGCGCGTAGCTCATCGACACCGGACAGGTGCAGGACGCCTAAAGGCTCATGCGGCATAAAAGGTTCTACAAAGAGATTCTGTTCAGCGTCCCATCGCGGTTTGCAGACGCAGAGCCAGTGTGCATAGGCCGGCAGCAGCTCCGCGCGGTAGCCTTCGAGGTGAACGAGCTTGCCTAGGGCGAGCTGTTCCGCAGGGAACAGCTTTCCCTTCGTGGCGGCTTCAATGACGAGTTTCTGCCAAGGCTTCCAGTGAGGTGCATCTGCTGCCAGAGCAAAGCAACCCGCCGACAGTACGTATTGCTCTACCATGGCCTTGGCGTAGCTGTTGCCGAAGGGCTTCCGGCCATTGGATGAGTAGAAATTCTTCACCTTGATCGGCCAGTTGCCGAGCCAGGATATGCGAACGGGCTTCGTATAGGCTCGATCAGCGCTGCTTGTAAGGGATATCCGATCCCCTTTCTTTGCTGCCTCAATGAACATCTCGATCGCTGACCATCGCTGCACCCAGGTATCGGCATCGAGCCAGACGTACATATCGTAGCCAGGAAAAATCTCCGGAATGAAAGGGCGGCATACGCAGGCTTTGAGGTAGTCCTTCCCCTTGGTCCGTTCTGTCGGGATCGCAGCGGGCCATTCAGGTGAAACAATGCGGGCAGCACTCCCGGACAGCGCCCCTACCTGTTCGCGGGACAGGCCGGCATCAATGATACAAATATCAACTCCACTCGACTCCGGAAATTGCCGGATGGAAGCAATCAATTCTTGAAGAAGAGGGTAATAATTGGCGTCACACCCTGTAACAATGGTTATCTTCATAGTTGATTGCCTTTCTATTCTTTTAACAAAGAATAGTAAAAATTTGTCATTAAGTCATTTATATTGTTATACTTTACGTAATGAGCCGTTGTTTTATTTGCATACGATTTGGCGCGTCCGGCAAAAGCCGGAATGGGCTCTAGGGCGTTGAGTGCCCCCGAGCCGTCCTCACCTTTCGGATTGGCCGTCTCAGCCATGCGGTGACGATCCCTTGCGCACATCATGAAGCGGTGCGGGTAGAGGCCCGCTGCGCTTTTTTGGGGCCTACAGCCCTTTTCGCTTTGGGGCGTGCCGCCCCCTGGCCGTCAAGACCAAGCCCTGTCGGGCGGAAAACGGGGGCCGTGTTGTCGCTGGCGCTCCTGCCCGCGCCACCCCCGTTTTCCGGTCCTGACTGCCGATCCCCCGCTCATTGCCGCGTGGCTAGTCGGTTGCATGCGCAACCCCTAAGCCAAGGAAAAAAGGCAATGAAACAAGATGTTTATGAGAGAGTAACCGCCCACATCGTGGCCGAGCTGGAAAAGGGCGTCCGCCCTTGGTTCAAACCGTGGAACGCCGAACACGCCGCAGGTCGGATCACCCGCCCCTTGCGCGCCAATGGTCAGCCCTACCGTGGAATCAACGTCCTGATGCTCTGGGGAGCGGCCAGCGAGCGCGGCTATAGCGCCCCCATCTGGATGACCTTCAAACAGGCGCAGGAGCTGGGCGGCCATGTCCGCAAAGGCGAAAAGGGCAATCTGGTCGTTTACGCCAACACCATCACGAAGACCGAGACCGACGAGAACGGCCAAGAGAGCGAGCGCGATATTCCCTTTATGAAAGGCTACACCGTTTTCAACGTCGAGCAGGTGGAAGGGCTTCCCGCCCATTTCTATGCTCTGGCCGAACGCCCCGCCGAGACCGTGCAGCGCATCGCGCATGCCGAAGCGTTCTTTGCCGCGACCGGAGCCGACATTCGCCACGGCGGAGACCGCGCGTTTTTCAGCCCCGCAGAGGATCGGGTGCAGATGCCCCCCATTGAAGCCTTCCGCGATGCCGAAGCCTACTATGCGACCCTTGCCCATGAGTTGACCCACTGGACGAAGGGGAAAGGCCGTCTTGAGCGGGATTTCGGCCGCAAGCGGTTTGGAGATTCAGGCTATGCGATGGAGGAACTTGTCGCCGAGCTGGGAGCAGCCTTTCTCTGCGCCGATCTGGCCTTGAGCCCCGAGCCGAGAGACGAACACGCCGCCTATCTCGCGCACTGGCTGGCTGTCCTGAAGGAAGACAAGCGCGCCATCTTCAGCGCCGCCGCCCACGCGCAGCGCGCCGCAGACTATCTCCACGGCCTTCAGCCGCAGGCCGAGGAAGAAAGGCAGGAGGTGGCCGCCTAGCGGCCACCACTTCCTGTCCCGCCCACCCACCCCAGGGAAGGCGGCGACCCTTCGGGCCGCGCCGGTCAGGAGCCCGCAGGCGGGCGAAGAGCGGCGTTGTTTCAGTTACATAGGCCACAAGAGCCCCGCCGATCACCGGAATCGGGTAAAATGAAGGGGTGAAGTCCCCTCGCGCCTTGTATCGCTGCCGGAGCCGTCAGCTCCAATCCTCGAACGCCCGCTCTCGCTTCGGCGGCGCGTCCTTATGGCCGCTGCACAGCCAGCAGGAGCACGGACGGCAGTGCGTCGAAGCGTTCCGGCCGACCGCGCGCGGCGAATGCTCAGCTGCGGAGAGCCCGCGCGACCACAGCGCCATGATCCGGCGCGCCCGCATCTTCACGCGCTCCTCGTCTTGTCTGCGCCGTGCCCGCATGATGACCGCTCTTCCCGCCCCTTCTCTCTTGTCCCGCCGCCGGTCACGCCCAGGAGCTGGCCGATGAGGCCGCCCGAGCGCGGCTATACCCACACGCAGGCCGAATGGCAGGCCGAGGGCGAGCGCCGGTTCGGCCCCGACATGCTCACCTGGAAATTCGTCTGTCCGAATTGCGGCAACGTCGCCGCCATAGCCGATTTCAAGCCCTATCGCCACATGGGCGCGGATGCCAATGCCGCCACTCTCGCCTGCATCGGCCTCTTCACCGGAGTCCGGCTCGGCAGCGCCCGTCCTTGTCACTATCTCGCTCTCAAGGACGACGGCGCGCTCTGCCCTGTCGCCGTCCTGATCCCGTCCGGTACGGTTGTCCCCTGCTTCGCTTTTGCAGAGCCGCCATAGCGGCGCGAACGGTTCCGGATCGTCCCGCTTTTCCCTTGTTTCGTTTGCATCCCCCTCGGGCATCGTGAGCCCCCTGCCATGCGCGGGCGCTACTGCCGTCAACAGGAAGCCTCGGCTCCCCCGCGAGCGGTCCCCCCAATTTTCCTGTGTGACGCCGCGCCATCGCGCCTGGCTCTCCGTGGGTACGCCCGAGAGGGCAATGCAAACCAAGGAGAAAAGACATCATGAAGAAGACCGAAACCAAAGCGCCGGCATTGATCGCCTGGCATGTCCGCGAACCCAAAGGGGGCAAAGCCTTCTGGACCCGGATCGGAGCGGCCTGGCAGCACCAGAACGGCGACGGCCACACCCTTCAGCTCGATCTCTACCCGATGGACGGTCGCGTTGTCCTGCTCCCGCCAAAGGCAGATGAAGCGATGGAAGGCGGTGCAGCATGACCCGCACCTTCACGCGCCACTACGAGCATCATGAAATCGTCTGGAACGGCATCAAGCTCGCCGTTTCCTACGAGCCCCGCTGGCTCAGCCTGGCCGATGACTACGGCCTCGACACGGCCCACATCGAAATCGAGACCATCGCGCCGGAGCGCGCGCCGCTCCCGATCACCGAGACCGGCTATCGCTCGCACTTCACGACGGCTTCGGCCGTCGCCGCCATGGGCGGACCGGTTGCCCTCGTGCTCACCTGGCTCGATCAGGAAGCGGCTTCGCCTGTCTGGCAACAGCAA
>NZ_JAVKPH010000047.1:0-19528 GCF_031432425.1 Ruixingdingia sedimenti
CCGTGCTCAACGGCTTCACCGCGCTCGGCACGCCCATCACAGAGGTCGCAGGATAAATCTGTCCGGGGAAAGGGGAAGTCCGATCAGCAGCCGATTTGTGCAACAGAGCCGCGTGGACTGGTACCGGAAAGCTGCCGGGGCTCGTGGGGCTGGGGCAACGGTTGGGGCGGTGGGCGGAGGGGGGGAATAAGCGTTGCTTTGAAGGAATCGCCTGCCTAACGTGACGTTTGATCAACTGGTGGGTCGGGAGCCTGCGTTGCGGTGAAGCTGGAGACTGCGGTGCGCCCCCGCTGGTGGTGACGTGCGGTTACGATTGGAAGGGAACGAGAATGAGCACGACGGTGATTGCTGACATCAGACTTCAGGGCATGCCGGGGGCGGTGCGAGATATGGCTCCCCAGATCACCGCACTCGACGGTGGCGGGTTTGCGGTCGTCTGGCTGTGTGAGGTCTCTTGGCAGCAGACCGACATCTTCGTGCAGAGCTTTGGCGCCGATGGCGAGATGGAAGGTGCCATGGTGCACCTTCAAGGAACGAAGGGGCTGGGCGCGGCGGCATCGGCCCGGATCATCGGCCTCGAAGATGGCGGGTTCATCGTAACCTGGACCGGCGGCACCTCGGACGGGCAGGGATGGGACATATTCGTGCAACGGTTCGATGCCGGCGGCGCGATTCTGGGTGCCGCGGTCCGTTTGCAGGGGATGGAGGGGCCACTGCTGGACGACGACGCGCAGATCACCGTGCTGGACGGGGGCGGCTATGTGGTGACATGGAGGGGCGGAACCTCTGGTGACCACGGGCGTGAAGTTCTGGTGCAGCAGTTCGATGCCGACGGCGCTATGGTGGGTAGCATGCAGCGGCTAGAGTCGCCAGCAGGGAACCCTTGGTACACCTATCCCCAGATCACCGCGCTCGACGATGGCGGGTACGTCATCTCGTGGGATGGCCTGACCCCCGATAGCCAAGGGCAGGACGTCTTCGTGCAACGGTTCGATGCCGGTGGCACGATGCTGGGCAGCATAACCCGCTTGCAAGGGATGGCGGGGAACCTGTGGGATGGAGAACACAAGATCATCGGCCTCGACGATGGCGGTTTCGCCGTCACATGGTTCGGCGAGACCTCGGATGACCAAGGGCGCGACATCTTCGTGCAACGGTTCGATGCCGATGGTGCGATGCCCGGTAGCCCGGTCCGGTTGCAGGGGATGACGGGGAACCTCTACGACACTTCCCCGCAGATAACAGCGCTTTCGGGGAGCCGGTTCGTCGTGACGTGGATCGGCGAAACCACTGACGGGCAGCGGTCCGATATCTTTCTGCAACGGTTCGATGGCGACGGCGCGAAGGCGGGCGCCCCGGTGCGCCTGCAAGGGATGCAGGGGGATCTGCAAGACGGCGACGCCGGGATCGCTGCGCTCGACGGTGGCGGATTCGTGGTCGCATGGTTTGGCCAGACGTCCGACGGGCATGGCTCTGACATCTTCGTGCAACGCTTCGGCGATAACGGCGAAATTCAGGGCACCCAGATGCGCTTGCAAGGAAGGCGGGGTGACCGGGGGGATACCAGTCCCGAGGTTTCGGCGCTCGATGGCGGCGGGTTCGTGGTCACATGGTCGGGCAATGTCTCGCCTAGGGTGCCCGGGGATATTTACGTTCAACGGTTCGATGCGGATGGCAATCCGATCAGCATGAACTATGCCCCCATCGGTGCGGTCACGATCATCGGCAACGCGTGGCAGGATGAGGTGCTGACGGCCGACACATCCACCATTGCGGATGCCGACGGACTGGGTGAGTTCCGCTATCAGTGGTTTGCCGATGGGGTCGCAATCTCGGGCGCCACCGGCACGACCTACAGGCTCGGCGAAGCGCAGATGGGCAAGATCATCACCGTGCGGGTCAGCTATATCGACCGGCAGGGTGCCCATGAAAGCCTGACCAGCACGGCCACGGCGCCGGTGGACCTGATGCCGGTCAGCATCGAAAGCGCGGTATCGTTCGTGCTACCGAACAACGGACGCACTACCGGCCTGACCCTTGTCGGCAGCGCAGACATCGACGGCACGGGCAATATGCTCGACAATCTGCTGGTGGGGAATCGGGGCAACAATGGCCTCTTCGGTGGTGCGGGTCACGACACGCTGCGGGGCGATCTCGGCAACGACACGCTCAACGGCGACGACGGGGACGATCATCTCTATGGTGGGGCGGGAGATGACCTGTTGTTCGGTGGGACAGGTCAGGATGTGTTGCGCGGCGAGGCCGGCAATGACACGTTGCGGGGAGGCTGGTTGCGTGACCTGCTTCATGGTGGGGCGCAGAGCGACCTGTTGCAGGGTGATGGTGGCAACGACCTGCTGGTAGGCGGCGGCGGGGCGGATACGCTCTACGGCGGGACGGGCAACGACCGGCTGGTGGGCGGCAGGGGCAAAGACGTACTCTATGGCGGCGAAGGGGCGGACCAGTTCGTGTTCCGCTCGGCCGCCGAGGCGGGTGCGGGCGGCGGGCGCGACGTGATCGCGGACTTCGAGGTCGGGCTGGACAGGATCAACCTGCGGGCGATGCTGGACGGGATGACCTTCATCGGGCAGGCGGCATTCAGCGGGCAGGCGGGCGAGATCCGCTACAACCGGGGCACGCGGCTGGTGCAGGGCGATCTGGATGGCGACGGGGTGGCCGACTTTGCGATCGAGGTGATTTCGGCTTCAAGCCTCATGGCGGCGGACTTCATCCTGTAGGGGGGTGCTGCCAAAACCGAGCAAACTCCTCCATCTGCTTAGGAAGCAGACCAGGAGCTTATGATGTTCAGAATGCTTGTGGCCCTCGGCGTTGCCGGGGGCTTTCTTTTTGCGCCCTACCTGTCGCTGGCGGTGCTGGTGGTACTGATCCCGCGGGGCTGGATCTTCGCGCTGTTCGCCTTGCTGGTTCAGGGCCGGTAGCGGGGCAGGGAACTCCGGTTTCCCAGTAACCCGAAGTAAACTCTCAAGAACTTCCAACAATCTACAGACCTGGGGCAAAGGCCCCAGAAGGAGGACGCATGTCCGTTCGTATCCAGTATGCTTATCTCAAGCAGCAGACGTGGCTTTACCGCCGGAACTACCCCAAGGACCTGCAGGGGGTGCTGGGGCAGGCGCTGAAGCAGTCGTTGAAGACGGGGGATGCCCGGGTGGCCAAGGCGCGGGCAGCCGAGGTCAACGCCAAGTATGAGGAAATCATAGCCAAGGCCAAGGCGGGTCTGGCGGTGGAAAAGCCGGTGCCGGTGGTGGTCACGCCCCCGGTGTTCGCGCCCGTGACGATGATCGGCAAAGTGACGGTGGCGGACCTGGCCAAGGCCTACCTGAACCGCCGGTCCAACGAGTTGCAGCACGGGGGCTTCAAGTCGGTGCGGTTCTCGGTCGGGCTGTTCGTCTCGGTCTTCGGGGGCAGGGCTATCGGAACGCTGACCCGGGACGATGCGCTGGCGTTCGTCAGGAAGGTGGCGCAGCTTGGCCCCTATGCCGGGAAGTCGTGGCGGACCCGGGGCTACGGGCTGGACCAGTTGATCGCGGTCAGCGGGGCGGAGAAGATCACCGCCAGCACCCAGCGCCGGACGGTTGGTCAGGTGGCGCAGTTCCTGGACTGGGCGGTCTACGAGGGGGAACTGGTGGCCAACCCGTTCTCCACGGTTCGAGTGGAGGCCAAGGGCAAGCCTCGGAGCTACAGCACGTTCACCGACGACGAGGTGCGCAGGCTGGTGGCGGCTGACGATCCCCGGATCGGTGAGGTGCTGCGGGTCTGCCTGCTGTCGGGGCTGCGGGCCGGGGAAGCTGCCGGGCTGGTGCGGGAGGATCTGGTCTGGAAGGGCAAGCTGGGCTGGTTTGCCTGGATCCGGCCCAACGCAGTCCGGTCGCTGAAGACGGAAGCCGCGGAACGGTTCATCCCGCTGCACTCTGGGCTGACGCCCCTGCTTGCCAGCGTACCCCAGGAAGGCAGGGTCTTTCCCGGGTTGACGGTGGACAGGATCACCAAGCGGTTCACCACGCTGCGGACCGGGCTGGGGCTGGAACGACCGGGGCTGGTGTTCCATTCGACCCGGAAGTGGTTCGTGACCCAGTGCGAGCGGGCCGGGGTGCCGGAACACTTCACCGCCTCGATCGTGGGCCACCAGTCTGCCCGGTCTGAGAACCGGATGACCTACGGGATCTACTCTGCGGGGATCAGCGACGAGCAGAAGCGCGGGATCGTGGAGAGGGTGGGGCTGCCATGAGGCCGATTCCCGACATCGAGGCGTTCGAGGAGCGGGCCGCTGTCATGGAGCATGATGGCGGCCTTTCTCGTTCGCGGGCGGAGGACCGGGCCGCACAGGCGCAGGGGTTCCGGGATGCTGCGGAGTACTGGCAGGTTCTGGCGGACTACGTGGTGACGAAGCGGCTGGGAGGGCAGGCGGATGGCTGAGGTGCTGGAGGTCTACCCGCTGGTGCTGCGGGCAGGGCGCTGGTGGTTCCCGTTCGGACGGGAAGCGACGGCGGAGAGCCTTGCCGACGTCTGGCGGTCGGACTGTCAGGTGGTGTTCCTCGGGCCCAACGGCGGGAGCCTTGCCTATGACGTGGACGAGGCAGGGCAGGAGGTGGTTCGGCTGGACTACGGGCCCTGGGTCCCGCTGGCCGGGGCGGGGCTCACCCCGTGGCAGAACGAGGCGCTGGGGCTGGTTCTGGCGGCGGTGGAGGAACTGTAGCAACTTCCCCCGGTGGCTTCGGCTGCCGGGGGGGATCTTCACTTCGCTTTCTTTTTGCCGCTGGGGCAGGGGGTTAGGTATAAGTAATGGAGGAGGAGGGTCCCGGTATGTGATCGAGGGAGAGAACGGTTGAGGTGGGGGAAGTATGGTCTGATCGTCCGTCTTTCTTGGGGGTGAAGAGGGCCGGAAGGGCCCTCTTCGGGTGGCAAGGGTGTTGGAAGGTCAGGCTTCAACAGGGGCGTGGGGGCAGTTCAGCAGGTCGAAGTCCACACCGTTGGCAGCGTAGTCCCAGTCATCGCGTCTGTTGTCCTCGCGGCTGCCGAGGTCGAGGTGATCGGGGTTGATGCAGCGGCGGTTGTGGCAGCGGTGGCGGATAACCTCCTCGAAGCTGGGGGTGACATCGTTCAGGACACAGTAGACGAAGCGGTAGGCGGCGTATTGTTCTCCCTTGAAGCGGACTTTGCGGATGGTGGCCGTGTTGGTGACGATGCAGCCGGTCTCGGTCCTGATGCCGTCAGCGAGGAGCGAGAGGGCCCGTTGCCGGGCCTCCTCCTTGTGCTGTGCGTGGATCTTGGTCCAGCGTTCCTGCGAGCGGTCCAGGTAGATGAAGGCGTCGATCATGGCTCGGCGTCCCAGAGTGCGTCGCAGACGGCCTGCTTGAACTGATCGGGGCCGAGAATGTTACCGCGATCGACGGTGAAGCGCGGTGCTGTCCAGAGTGCACGGGCATAGTCCTTCCCGCCCCACTTCACCTCGTGCCGGGTCCAGCCCAGTTCCGTCATCATGTGACGAAGGGCGTTGGGGCTGATGCGCAACTCGTCACGAACATAGGTGCGCAGGTCTTGTTCGGTGATGGCGGGCCGGTTCTCTCTGCCGAGGTACTCCTTGAGTTGCTGGGTGGTGGCCGAGATCCCGTGGGCCAGCAGTTGCTTCATGAGCGGGGTGCCGTGAACGTCCGTGTTGAGCGTCTTCGGGTCGAAGTCGGGGGCAAGCTGGCGTCGTAGGAGGTAGTGGTAGAGGGCGGCCAGCATGCCGGGATCTTGCAGGGCGTCGTTGACCTGTTTGACCCATTGGGCAAAGAACTGGGCCCGGGGGCCTGTAGCATGACCGTCATGGGCGACGTCGAGGATGTAGAAGCGCCGTTCCCCGGCCTCCAGCCAGAGAGGCAGATGGTTGGTGGTCATCAGGAAGCAGGCGTGGAGCGGGACTTTCTCGACATCCCGCCCCTTGCGTTCCGCGGTGGTGAAGGGTTCGGTGATGAGAGTCTTGAGCTTGTTGCCGATGTCCGAGGCGGGGCGCAGGTTGACCTCTTCGCAGACGATGAGCTTGCGATTGAGGATGGGGCCGTTGAACTTGCCCGCGACCTTCTCGATGTTGTTCTCGATCGAGGTGTTGTCGTGGCCGAAGAGGGCGGCGGCGATGTTGGCAAAGGTTGATTTGCCCGTGCCCTTCTCCCTGGAGTAGAGCAGGATGGCCCAGTTTGGCTTGCTACCCTCGTTCTGCAGGCACCACGTCAGCCAGTCGAGGACGCGGGATCGCTCCTTCTCGTCCTTGAAGAGCAGGTGGAAGAAGAACCGGAAGGGAGCTTCCCCCCGTTCTGTCGCGAAGTGGCTGCGGTATTCCGGGGCCTTCCAGGCGTTCAACACGAACTGGCCGCTTTCCAGTTGGATGCGACGGGCGGGGTTGCCGGGGAAGGGCAGGATGGTGCCGGTCCAGACGGGGATGGAGCGGAACTGATCGGGGTTGTTCTGGACGATGGCGGTATCGAAGACCTGCCTGATGATCGCCCTGGAGACCGGATTGCCGTTGTTGAGTCTCTGGGCGGGGGTGAGGAAGGCGCGCTGCAGGTCGTCGCGTGACATCGCCTCGGCGGGACGGTCGACGTGGTAGAAGCGGTTCTCGCGGCGGACATAGCTGGTGGCGAGAAGCCGGATCAGTTGGTCTGTCAGTGTGCTGTCCGTGAGCGGGACAGGCAGAAGGGCTGTGGATAAAGCTGGTAGTAGTGGGTCCTGGGTTGGGGTTGGTGGGTCGAGTGATGTCATTGGTACTCCAAATAGAAAAGTTTGCGCATCCCCCGGAACGGCCTTCGGGGAACAGAAGCCAGTCCCGTTGAAGGGGCTCGGCCAAGGGAAGCGGTGAAATGGTTATCGGGGCGCATGGGGGGTGACCCATACAAGGTATGAGATGGTGCTCTGGCATGGGTCTATCAAGGCGTGGCTTCGCCCCCGCGGCACGGTCGTTTGCGACTCCCCCACCACCCGACTGGGGCACCCGTTGGGGCAAACCATCCGCCAGCGTCACCGCTAACTGCCTGAGAACCAACGCCGCAATGATTTGGCTGGGGCGCTAGGATTCGAAGCTCCAGGTTGGGCTGGTACCGGAAAGCTGCCGGGGCTGGTGGGGTTGGGGCAACGGTTGGGGCGGTTGGCGGAGGGGAGAAATAAGCGTTGCTTTGAAGGAATCGCCTGCCTAACGTGACGTTTGATCAACTGGTGGGTCCTCCACCTTGCTGTGACGCTGGAGACTGCGGAACATCCCGGCCTGTCGGGTGGTGATGTGCGGTTCACGATTTGAAGGAGACGAGAATGGTCATGCCAATTATTGCCGATATCATACTTCAGGGGATGCCAGGAGATTTTTTTGACTCCAATCCGCAGATCACGGCGCTCGACGGTGGCGGGTTTGTGGTCACATGGCAGGCTATTGTTACTGGTATGTATACCGGTTCAGCCAACACTGATGTGTTCGTCCAGCAGTTCGATGCTGACGGTGCAGTCATGGGCCCAGCGGTCCGCTTGCAGGGGGTTGTTGGAATGCGGGATACGGTTCCGCAGGTAACGTCTCTAGCGGGTGGTGGATTTGCAGTCACATGGATGGGAGATGTTCTCCCGACCGAACTCGAACACCCCGCCGATATCTTTGTGCAGCTGTTTTCCACTGATGGCTCGATGCAAGGCAGTCCGGTGCGTCTGCAGGGGATGATGGGGATGTGGGACTATGATCCTCAGATCACTGGCCTGGAAGGCGGCGGGTTTGTGGTCGCATGGTATGGTCAAGTCCCTGGAGTGACCGATAGTAATGTTTTCGTGCAGCGGTTTGACGCCGATGGTGCGACTTTGGGCAACCCGATTCGCCTTCAGGGGATGGCAGGTCTACTTTGGGATGGTTCTCCCCAAATTGCAGCACTTGATGGCGGTGGATTCGTTGTGACCTGGACTGGTAATACGTCTGACGGTCAGAGCGCTGATGTCTTTATGCAGCGCTTTGATGCTGAAGGCTCCGCTGTGGGTAGTTTGGCTCGCCTGCAGGGCATGGCTGGGAGCTTCGGGGATGGTTCTCCCCAAATTGCAGCACTTGATGGCGGTGGATTCGTTGTGACCTGGACTGGTAATACGTCTGACGGTCAGAGCGCTGATGTCTTTATGCAGCGCTTTGATGCTGAAGGCTCCGCTGTGGGTAGTTTGGCTCGCCTGCAGGGCATGGCTGGGAGCTTCGGGGATGGCCCCTCACAGATCATTTCGCTTGACGGTGGTGGGCTGGTGGTCGTGTGGGGAGGTGATACATCCGACGGGCAGGGCACCGACATTTTCGTTCAGCGGTTTGATGCTGACGGCGCGATGGTAGGCGGAGTGGTGCGCCTGCAGGGGGTGGCGGGGTATCTGCGGGATATGGCTCCCCAAGTTACTGCGCTCGACGGCGGAGGATTCGTAGTTGCTTGGTATGCCGATACCTCCACCTGGCGCGGATACGACATCATCGTTCAGCGATTTGATGCTGACGGTGTTGCAATAGGCGACATGGTACTCTTGCAGGGCGCGGCGGGTTATTACCTGGACGATTTTGTGCCGCAGATTACCGCGCTTGACGGGGGAGGATTCGTAGTCACGTGGTACGGTCAGACCACCGACGGTCAAAGCTATGACATCTTCGTTCAGCGTTTCGATGCTGATGGAACTCCCATCAGTATGAACTATACGCCGATTGGTGAGGTCGCGATTAGCGGTCTTGTGCGACAGGGCGAGGTGCTGATAGCCGAGACTTCTACCATAGCAGATGCCGATGGACTAGGTTACTTCAGCTATCAGTGGTTTGCCGATGGGGTCGCGATATCCGGCGCCACGGGGGGGACCTATATACCCGGCTATGCACAGATCGGGCAGGAAATTACCGTTCAGATCAGCTACACCGACCGGCAGGGCACCAGTGAGAGCCTGACCAGTGCGCCGACAGTTCCGGTGGATTTCGGGGTGAGCTTCGAAAGTGCGGAGACGTTCGTGCTGCCGGACAACGGACATACAACGGACCTGACCCTGATCGGCAGCGCGGGTATCGATGGGACGGGCAACACGCTCGACAACCTGCTGGTGGGGAATCGGGGCAACAACGGCCTGTTCGGTGGCGCCGGGAATGACACACTGCAGGGCGATGCGGGGAACGATACGCTCAATGGCGACGACGGCGGCGACCTGCTGTACGGCGGTGCGGGGGATGACCTTATGTTCGGCGGCCAGGGCTCCGACACGCTGCGGGGCGAGGCCGGGGCCGACACGCTGCGGGGCGGGGGCCTGCGCGATCTGCTCTATGGCGGGGCGCAAAGCGATCTGTTGCAGGGCGACGGCGGCAACGACGCGCTGTTCGGTGGCGGTGGGGCGGACATGCTCTACGGCGGCGAGGGTAACGACCGGCTGGTGGGTGGTACGGGCAAGGACGTGCTCTATGGCGGGGCGGGGGCGGACCAGTTCGTGTTCCGCTCGGCAGCCGAGGCGGGGGGTGGTGGTGGCCGCGACGTGATCGCCGACTTCGAGGTCGGGCTGGACAAGATCAACCTGCGCCTGATGCAGGACGGGCTGAGCTTCATTGGCAGCGCGGCGTTCAGCGGGACGGCGGGGCAGGTGCGCTACCATCAAGGCACGTCACTGGTGCAGGGCGACCTGGACGGCGACGGGGTGGCCGACTTCGCCATAGAGGTGACGGGATCGCTGGCGCTGACGGCGGCGGACTTCCTGTTGTAGGCGGGGCGGTCCCCAAAACTGAGGATCCTCCTGTATCTGAATAAAGAAGCAGAAACAGGAGCTTGTGATGATCGGTCTTCTTCTGGCCCTCGGCGTTGCCGGGGGTTTTCTTTTTGCCCCGTATGTCTCGCTGGCCGTGGCGCTGGTGGTGCTGATCCCGAAGGGGTGGGTTCTGGGGCTGTTCGTCCTGCTGTTCGGGGGACGGTGACGGAGGTTCCATGAAGGCCAGTGCTGCCCGGCAGGGACCCCCGGTTTCCCTCTAACCCGAAGAACCTGAACACCAAATCAACGGAACTCTCAGACCTGGGGCAAAGGCCCCAGAAGGAGGACGCATGTCCGTACGTATCCAGTATGCCTATCTCAAACAGCAGACGTGGCTTTACCGCCGGAACTACCCCAAGGACCTGCAGGGGGTGTTGGGGCAGGCACTGAAGCAGTCGTTGAAGACGGGGGATGCCCGGGTGGCCAAGGCGCGGGCAGCCGAGGTCAACGCCAAGTATGAGGAGATCATAGCCAAGGCCAAGGCGGGTCTGGCGGTCGAGAAGCCGAAGCCTGTTACCGTGGTGGCCCCGGTGTTTGCGCCCGTGACGATGATCGGCAAGGTGACGGTGGCGGACCTGGCCAAGGCCTACCTGAACCGCCGGTCGAACGAGTTGCAGCACGGGGGCTTCAAGTCGGTCAGGTTCTCGGTCGGGCTCTTTGTCTCGGTCTACGGGGGCAGGGCTATCGGAACGCTGACCCGGGAGGACGGGCTGAGCTTCATCCGCAAGGTGGCGCAACTGGGCCGACATGTCGGGAAGTCCTGCAAGACGAAGGGCTATGGGCTGGACCGGTTGGTGGCAGCGAGCGAGGGGGAGACGATCAGCCCCCAGACCCAGCGTCGGATCGTAAGGCAGGTCGGACACTTTCTGGACTGGGCGGTGTACGAGGGGCAGCTTGGCAGCAATCCCTTCACGACGGTGCGGGTGGAAGCCAAGGGCAAGGTGAACCGCTACGAGGCAATGACGGAGGAGGAGGTGCGTCGTCTGCTTGCCCTGGAGGATCCCCGGATCGGGGCGGTGCTGCGGGTCTGCCTGCTGTCGGGGATGCGGGCCGGGGAAGCTGCCGGGCTGGTGCGGGAGGATCTGGTCTGGAAGGGCAATCTCGGCTGGTTTGCCTGGATCCGGCCCAACGAGGTCCGAAGCCTCAAGACCGAAGCGGCGGAACGGGTGGTTCCCTTGCACTCGGCGCTGACCCCGGTGCTTGCCCAGTGTCCTCAGTCGGGTCGGCTGTTTCCGGGGCTGTCAGTCAACATGGTGACCAAGCGGTTTGCGGAGATGCGGAAGGCAGCGGGGATCGGCAGGCCGGGGGTGGTGTTCCATAGCACGAGGAAGTGGTTCGTGACCCAGTGCGAGCGGGCGGGGGTGCCGGAACACTTCACCGCCTCGATCGTGGGCCACCAGTCTGCCCGGTCCGAGAACCGGATGACCTATGGCATCTACTCCGCCGGGATCAGCGACGAGCAGAAGCGCGGGATCGTCGAGAAGGTTGGGCTGCCATGAACCCGATTCCGGATATCGAGGCGTTCGAGGAGCGGGCCGCTGTCATGCAATATGATGGCGGCCTTTCTCGTTCCCGGGCCGAGGATGCAGCGGCAAGGGCTCAGGGGTTCCGGGATGCTGCGGCGTACTGGCAGGCGCTGGCGGACTACGTGGTGACGAAGCGGTGGGGAGGGCAGGCGGATGGCTGAGGTGCTGGAGGTCTACCCGCTGGTGCTGCGGGCAGGGCGCTGGTGGTTTCCCTTTGGCCGGGAAGCAACGGCGGAGGCGATTGCCGCTGTCTGGCGGTCGGACTGTCAGGTGGTGTTCCTCGGACCCAACGGCGGCAGCTTTGCCTATGACGTGGACGAGGCAGGGCAGGAGATGGTTCGGCTGGACTACGGGGCTTGGGCTCCGCTGGAGGGAACCCGGCTGTCCCCGTGGCAGAACGAGGCGCTGGGGCTGGTTCTGGCGGCGGTGGAGGAACTGTAGCAACTTCCCTCGGTGGCTTCGGCTGCCGGGGGGCCTTTCACTTCGCTTTCTTTTTGCAGCTAGGGCAGGGGGTTAGGTATAAGTAATGGAGGAGGAGGGTCCCGGTATGTGATCGAGGGAGAGAACGGTTGAGGTGGGGGAAGTATGGTCTGAACGTCAGTCTTTTCGTGGGAAGGTTGGGGGGGAGGTAAACGAGTTGGACGAGCACCATAAGAATCAGCAACTGGAGCATCCCTTCCAGCAGCTTCTCGGGGGACGGCAGGCTGATTTGGGTGAGGTGTGCGAACCACAGCCTGAAGAGAAGCAGGAGTTCGAGCCTGTCAACTGGGCTTTCGATGGTGAAGGGGTCGGTGATGATCGTAGCAGAGCCGGTATCCGGGATCCGTGGTATTCCCGCCCTCTGGATGTGCATCGCTGGTCGGAACATCCAGAACTGGTTGGGCTGGTCGAGCGGCTTTGGAACAGCCTCTGTGCTGACCTTGACCGGGAGAAGAGCGGGGGACCGAAACCTCGCCAGAGCTTTCAGAACCAGCTTCGGGTGTTGTTGCTCGATCTGTATGTTGCCTGGCTGGAAGACCCGGACCTCTGTATCGGCATCTCCATGAACGCAAGGAGCTGGGAGACTGGGTCCAGATACAACGCCCTGAGGCTGTCGAAGAAGATCACCGTGTTGGTGCAAAGGCTCGGCGAGGCTGGTGTCATCGAGGCTTCCCGGGGGAGCTATGCGGGGCCCGGTGCGGCGGGGAACCGGACGACGAGGATCAGGGCTGCCCGATCCCTTCGTGAGCAGTTCGCGGCCCTGAAGGCTGACCGGGAGGCGGTGCATCAGGTCGAGGGGCAGGAGTGCATCATCCTGAAGGACGGGGATGGCGAGGCTGCGCGGCAGGTCGAGTATGATGATACCGCCGATACCAACCGCATGAGGTCGGAACTGCAGGCCTATAATGCGCTGTTGGCTTCGAGCTTCATCAACCTGCCCGCCCTTGATGTCCCCTGGATCGAGAGGGACGACGCTTTTGGACGGCGGGTAAAGGTACACATCGACCGGCACCACCAGTTTACCCGGCGGATCTTCTCCCGGGGGCGGTGGGACATGAATGGCAGGTTCTATGGGCCATGGTGGCAGTCGATCGGCAGCCGGGACAGGGCTGGCATCTTCATCAACGATGTGCCGACGGTGGAGGTGGACTTCAAGGGGCTGCACCTGGCGATCCTCGCGGCAGAGCAGGCTGTTCCCCTTGAGGGCGATCCCTATTACTTGCCCGAGGGAACCCTTCCCGGCGTAGCAGCGCAGGAACAGCGGGGGATGGTCAAGCATCTCGTTCTGACTACCCTGAACGCCAAAAGCAGGAAGGCGGCCTTTGCCAGTTTCCGGAGCGACTATCCGAAGGGGCATGTCGGAAAGGGAATGACCGATCAGGATCTGGACCGGGTTCTGGACCTTCTGATCGAGGGACGTCCTTGGCTTGCCGATTCCCTTGGTGCGGATGTCGGTATCCGGCTGATGTACAAGGACTCGTTGATCGCTGAGCGGGTGCTGAACCACTTCACGCGGCAAGGCATTCCCATCCTGTGCATCCACGACAGCTTCATCATCGACTGGACCCGGGGGGCAGAACTGAAGCGGGTGATGGCCGAAGCCTCGGAAGCGGTGGTCGGGCGGTTCCTGCCCGTGGAAAGCAAGGCTGTCGGGTTGGACGAGGTTGCGGGCGAGTGGCCGAAGCATGTGGTGCTGGACCTCATCGCTTGGCGGCAGGTCCCACGCTCAGAAGGGTACTTGAACCGGCTTGCTGCCTGGGAAAAGCGAAGCGGGGCGCTCTGATCCCGTAAACTTCCCAAGGTCGTTTGCGACTCCCGCGCCACCCGACTGGGGCATCCGTTGGGGCATCCTGCCAGCCAGCAACAGCCACAATCCCTTGAAACCCAAGATGCTCGGAGGTTGCCAAGTAAGTGCATACTGATTGGCTGGGGCGCTAGGATTCGAACCTAGGTATGGCGGTACCAAAAACCGCTGCCTTACCACTTGGCGACGCCCCAACCGTGCGGCGGTGTTTAGCCAAGGCGCCGGGCGGCTGCAAGACCAAAATTGCAGCCGCCCGGCGGTTGCCAGTGCCGGGCGGCGGGGCTAAGGCGCTGGCATGAAGCGGGTGGATGTGATCGTTCTGGGGGCGGGCGCGGCGGGGATGTTCGCCGCGATCGAGGCTGCGCGCCGGGGCCGGCGGGTGCTGGTGATCGACCATGCCAAGGCGGTCGGCGAGAAGATCCGCATCTCTGGCGGGGGGCGGTGCAACTTCACCAACCTGCATATCGCGCCCGACCGTTTTCTGTCGGCCAACCCGCGCTTCGCGCTGTCGGCGCTCAGCCGCTATACGCAGCACGATTTCATCGCGCGGGTGAACCGGGCGGGGATCGCCTGGCATGAAAAGACGCTCGGGCAATTGTTCTGCGACGGCTCGGCCATGCAGATCGTGGACATGCTGCGCGCCGATCTGGCCGCGGCGGGGGGCGAGGTCTGGCTGGGCACGCCGTTCAGCGACCTGACGCGCGGGGATGTGTTCCGCCTGACCACCCCGCGCGGGGTGGTGGAGGGCGCGGCGGTGGTGGTGGCGACCGGGGGCCGGTCGATCCCCAAGATGGGCGCGACGGGGGCGGGGTACGACATCGCCCGCGCCTTCGGGCTGCGGCTTGTCGAGCCGCGCCCGGGCCTTGTGCCGCTGACCTTCGGCGATGCGGCGCGGGCGCAGATGGCCGAACTGGCGGGGCTGGCGGTGCCGGCGCGTGTCGGCTTCGGCAAGACCGCGTTCGAGGAGGGGCTGCTGTTCACCCATCGCGGGCTGTCGGGGCCCTCGATCCTCCAGATTTCCAGCTATTGGCAGACGGGCCGGCCGATCCGCATCGACCTGACGCCGGGGGTGGAGGCCGGGGCCGCGCTGGCGGGGCTGCGGCAGGGCGCGGGGCGGCAGGAGGTGGCGAATGCGCTGGCGCGGCTGCTGCCGGAACGGCTGGCGCGGGCGGTCTGCGGCTGGGCGGGCGTCGCGGGGCGGCTGGCGGATCTCGACGGCGCGGGGCTGCGGCGGCTGGCGGGCGTGCTGGACGGGTGGGAGGTGCTGCCCACCGGGACAGAGGGCTGGCGCACCGCCGAGGTCACGCTGGGCGGCGTCGACACGCGCGATCTGGATGCGCGCACGATGCAGGCGCGGGCGGTGCCGGGGCTCTATTTCGTGGGCGAGGTGGTGGACGTGACCGGCTGGCTGGGAGGCTACAATTTCCAGTGGGCCTGGTCGTCGGGCTGGGCCGCGGGGCAAGCGGTCTGAGCCGCCGAGGTTACAGGCGGACCCGGCGGCAGCGGCTGTCCCCTGCCATAAGCATGAGACCCGCCGGATCGAAGCGATACCACAAGGCGGGCCGCGGGCAGAGCGGCGGTATCACCGGGCCTGCGGATGACGGCAGAGGGCCAGTGCCGCCGCGCATATCGGGACGAACCGCGCAGGACATGCCGCCGCCACCGGGACCAGCAGACGGACCCCGGCGAGGGGACCGGGGCGTCAGCCGCCCTGCGGCTGACCCGGGATCATCCGGCGGGGCTGGACGCACAGCCGGGGCCGTCCGCCCCCAGGGGATGAGGCGCCTTCGCGCAGGACTGTTGCCATCATGCGGACCAGCAGGGGGATCCCGTTGAGCGGCAAGGGTGCCGCAGGCGTATCGCCGAAACCCCGATGGCCGGGATCGCCCCCGGGGCGGGCAGCCGGGGCCGCCCGCCGCCAGGGGTCAGGATGTGACCTGTTCGCGCAGCACCGCCACGGTCATCGAGATCATCAGGTAGATCCCGGCGAAGATCAGCAGCGCCACGGCGGTGTTTTCGAACGCGCGGGGATAGCTGGGTTCGTCGGGCGCCACGGGGCTGACCGCGACGGACAGGTAGCGCACCTGCCGGTTCGCCTCGATCCGCGCGGTTTCCAGTTGCTGCAACGACTGCGCCAGCAGCATCTGGCGCGTTTCCACATCGGCCTGGGCGACCAGAAGCTCGCTCTGGACCTTGGCGATGGACAGGCCCGTGGCGCTGTCCTCGGTCAGCTTGGCGCGCAGGCGGGCGATCTCGGCCTCCAGCGTCTCGATGCGGCGTTGCAGCGGTTCCATCCGCGCGCGGTTGGGATTGGCGTTCGACTGCATCTGCACCAGCGACAGCCGGTCGGCCGTCAGCTGCGATTCGAGGTTGGTGATCTGCGCGGTGATCAGCGAGATTTCCACATCGCTCGACAGCACCTTGAAGCGTTCCTGCAATTCGACCACGCGGGTCTGCGCCTCGCGCATCTTGCGTTCGGCATCGTCATAGCTTTCGCGCGCGCCCTTCATCTGGTCTTCGCGCAGCCGGTGGGTCAGCTGGTCCACCTGTTCCTCGGCATAGCCGATCAGCGCCCTGGACCAGGCCGCCGACAGCGCGGGGTCGGGGGCGCTCACCTCCATCTTGACGATGCCCTCGGTCGGGTCGTAGCCGATCTTCACATTGCCCTTGTAGGTCTTGTAGGCGGCCTCGTCGGTGGGCGAGGGGGGCAGGCGCTGGATGAAATCGACCGAAGGATCGGAAAAGCTGGCCCGGAAGCCCACGTCGCGGTCCAGCCGCAACATCGCCTCGCGCGATTGCAGATAGCCCTGCACCGCGATGGAATCCTGCGAGGTGGCGAACTGCGTGCCCGAAAACAGGCTGCCGAGCCCGCCGGTCGCCGTTTCGGCCTGCTGGATCACGAATTCCGACCGGGTGGCGTAAAGCGGCGTCGCCACGCGGGTGTAATAGTAGCCGGCAAGGGCGGTGGGCAGGAACACGAAGAAGATCAGCCGCAGCGCCAGCAGCGCCAGCCGGCGGCGGCGGCGGCGGGCAAGGTCGCGCTGGATGCGCAGGATGTCGGCGGCATGGCTTTGTTCCGCGCGCTGTTCGACCGAGGGCGGCGCGGGCCTTACCGTCTGCGGCATGTTCGGGTCCGCCGCGGGCAGGGTGGTCAGCGCGCGCGATCCGCCGGCGGCGGTGTCGGCGCTCACCAGATCCAGCACGCTGGCGCGCTGGAACGGGTCGATGCCGGCCTGGCGCAACAGCCGCACGGCGTCGAAATCGGAAATGGCGGGCAGGTTGTGCTTTTGCGCCACGCGGCGGGCAAGACGCAACTGGCGGCCGGTCAGCCCTTCCTTGCGGATGGCGTCGATTTCGGCCTCCGCGGCGACATCGGCGGCGCTGGTGATCTCTCCCTGCGCCGGGGCGGCGGTGGGAAACCGCTGGTCGCCGAATCCGTCGTCCGTCGTCTCGGGCGCGGGGCGGGGTTGGGGCCGCGCGGCCGGGCGGGGGGGGGCGCCCGCGTGGTGGCCCGGATCGGCCGCCGGGCCCGCCAGCGGGGCCGCCCTGCGGATGCGGAACCTGCGCGCCTTAGGTTTCGTAGTCATAAAGCCGTTTCGCTTCTTCAAGGGTTTCGAACATATACAGTTGCCCGTGCCGCAGCACAGCAGCCGAACGGCAGAATTTTTCCAGTGTCCGCGCCTGGTGCGACACGATGACCACGGTGGCGTTCTTCAGCCGTTCGCGCAGGATCGACCCGGCCTTGCGGTTGAAGTTCACGTCGGTGGTCGAGGGCATGCCCTCGTCGATCAGGTAGATGTCGAACTCGATCGCCAGCATCAGCGCGAAGGAAAACCGCGACCGCATGCCCTGGCTGTAGGTGCCCACCGGCATGTCGAAATATTCCTCGATGTCGCAAAGCCAGCGGCAGAAGCTTTCGACATAATCGGGGTCGAGCCCGTAGAGCCGCGCGATGTAGCGCACGTTCTCGGTCCCCGTGTGCTTGGTGATCACCCCCCCCATGAAGCCGAGCGGGAACGAGATCCGCGAGGTGCGCAGGATCCGGCCCTCGTCGGGTTTTTCCAGCCCGGCCATCATGTTGATGACGGTGGTCTTGCCGGTGCCGTTGGGCGCGAGGATGCCGAGCGAATTGCCCAGTTCCACCCGGAACGAGGCCCGGTCGAGGATCACCTTGCGGGTCCTGCCGGTCCAGAAGGATTTGCTGACGTTCTCGAACTCGATCATACCTACCCGCACCATGACGGCCCCGGTCTGGACGGCGGGGCCGGCCGCCTTTCGCCTGCGTTGGGGGGCAGGCTGGCGGATTGTCCTGAAGATAGCGTTTATACACCCTTTTGGGGCATCATTATGTCCGATGGCAACGGGTTGCGGCAATGTGAAAGGGGGCGGCATGGGCGATGACGGCGGGCTGGTGGCGGCGATCCGCGCCTGCGGCCTGTGCGCCGCGCGCTTTGCCGCCACCGCCACGGCCCATGCGCCGCGCCCGGTGGTGTGGTTCCGCCCCTCGGCGCGG
Organism: Ruixingdingia sedimenti; assembly: GCF_031432425.1. Lineage (NCBI taxonomy): Bacteria > Pseudomonadati > Pseudomonadota > Alphaproteobacteria > Rhodobacterales > Paracoccaceae > Ruixingdingia > Ruixingdingia sedimenti. The sequence goes on from NZ_JAVKPH010000047.1 coordinate 18,092, forward strand.
CTGCTGGTCGCGGGGCAGGCGCCGGGGCTGCGGGTGCATCAGGCGGGCGTGCCGTTCCGCGATGCCTCGGGCGACCGGCTGCGCGGCTGGATGGGGATGGACGAGGCCGCGTTCTACGACCGCGAGCGGGTGGCGATCGTGCCGATGGCCTTCTGCTTTCCGGGCTATGACGCCAAGGGATCGGACCTGCCGCCGCCGCCGCTGTGTGCGCGGACATGGCGGGTGCAGGTGATGGCGGCGCTGCCGCGGGTGCGGCTGGTGCTGGCGGTGGGCGGTGCGGCGCAGGCCTGGCATCTGGGTGCGCGGCGGCCGGTGACGGAAACGGTGGCCGACTGGCGGCGGCACCTGGACGAACGCGGCGTCTTTCCCTTGCCCCATCCGTCCTGGCGCAATACGGGGTGGCTGAAGCGCAACCCCTGGTTCGAGGCCGAGGCGCTGCCCGCCCTGCGCGCGGCAATCGCCCGGGTGATGGAAGATGACGACGACGCCTCTTGATGCTGCCCATGCCGCGATGACCGCCGCGCCCGAGGACGATGCCGCCCGCCTGCGCTATTACGCGCTTCTGGCGGATGGCGAATTGTTCCTGCTGCTGGAGGAGGAGGCCGAAGAAGGCCGGGTGACGCCCCGCCTCTTCCCGCTGGAGGACGGCCCCGTGGTGCTGGCCTTCGACACCGAGGACCGGCTGGCCGCCTTCACCGGCGCGCCCGTGCCCTATGCCGCGCTGCCGGGCCGGGTGGTGGCGCAGCAGCTGGCGGGGCAGGGGATCGGGATCGGCGTGAACCTGGGCGGGGCCGACAGCGCCTTTCTGGTGCCCGCCGATGCGGTCGACTGGCTGGCCGAAACGCTGGCCCATGCCCCGGTGGCGGCAGAGGCCCGCCCCGTCGCCTTCCATGCCCCGGGGGGGCTGCCTGAGGCGCTGTTGCGCGCGCTCGACGCCAAGCTTGTCCGGGCGGGCGGGCTGGCGGCGGCGGCGGTGCTGGCGGGGGTGGAATACGACGACGGGCGGCGGGGCCACATGCTCGCCTTCCTCGACGCGGTGCCGGCGGCCGAGGGTGCGCTGGCCCGGGCGGCGGCCGAGGCGCTGACCTTTTCCGGCATCGAGGCGGGCGAGATGGACGTGACCTTCCTGTCCGCCGCCGACCCCGCCGCGGCGGCGATCGCGCGGGCGGGCCTGCGGTTCGACCTGCCCGAGCCCGTGCGCGCGGAACCCCCCGCCCCCGCCGCGCCCGGAATGGACCCGGACCGCCCGCCGAAGCTGCGGTAGGGTGAGGGCGGTCGCGCCGCGGTTTGGCCGGGCGGGATCAGGAAACGCACTGCGTTTCCCCCGCCCGTCGCGCGGCGGTGACACTGGAAACTGAGTTGCCGGGAAAAATGGAAAGGCCAGCGCCTGCCCCGGCGGGCGAGAAGCGCCCGCCATGGGCGGGGCGGGCGCTGGCC
>NZ_JAVKPH010000048.1:0-17702 GCF_031432425.1 Ruixingdingia sedimenti
CCAGCGCCCGCCCCGCCCATGGCGGGCGCTTCTCGCCCGCCGGGGCAGGCGCTGGCCTTTCCGGTATTCCCGGCATCTCCGTCCCTATTGGCACCGCCGCGCGAACGGGCGGGGGAAACGCAGTGCGTTTCCTTTTCCCGCCCGGCCCGGCGGCGTTGCTGCCCCCCTACCCGCGATAGCGCAACGCCTCGACCAGCAGCGCGAAGGCGGGCGAGGCGTGGCGGCGGTTGGGGTAATAGAGGTGATAGCCCTCGAACGTCTGGCGCCAGTCGGCCAGCACCTCGACCAGCCTTCCCGCGTCCAGATGCGGCGCGACGAGCGCCTGCGGCACATAGGCCAGCCCGAACCCCGCCAGCGCCGCCTCCAGCACCACCGACAGGCTGTTGAACACCAGTTGCCCCTGCACCCGCACCCGCTGTTTCCGCCCGCCCTTGCAGAAGGTCCAGGCGAAGAAGCCGCCATGCGTGGGCAGCCGCAGGTTGATGCAGGACTGCGCCGTCAGGTCCTGCGGCGCGCGCGGGCGGGGGTGGCGGGCGAACCAGGCAGGCGCCCCGACCACGGCCATGCCGATGTCGGGCCCGATCGGCACCGCGATCATGTCCTGCGACACCAGCCGCCCGCGCCGCACCCCGGCGTCATAGCGTTCGCTGACGATATCGGTCAGGCCGTAATCGGTGGTCAGTTCGACATGGATATCCGGGTAATCCGTCAGGAACCGCGCCAGCGCGGGCCACAGCACATGCTGCACCGCGAATTCGTCGGCAGAGATGCGCACCGTCCCCGCCGGCCTTTCCCTCAGTTCCGTCAGCCGCACCAGCCCCTCGTCGATTTCCCGCAGCGCCGGGGCGACCAGCGCCAGCAGACGCTCGCCCGCCTCGGTCGGCGCCACGCTGCGGGTGGTGCGCGCCAGAAGCCGCAGGCCCAGCCGCGCCTCCAGCCCCCGGATGGTCTGGCTCAGCGCCGATTGCGACACGCCGAGCCGCGCGGCGGCGCGGGTGAAGCTGCCTTCCCCGGCCACCAGCACGAAGGCGTTCAGGTCTTTCAGGTTCTCGCCGGCATTCATAAGACCACCTTATCACCGCATGCGCATTCCACCATCTAATCGGAATGATCGCCGCACGCTACCTTGCTGCACATCAGCCAAGGAGAGTGACATGAAACCCGTGACCTTCAGGAACCGCACCTGGGACGTGGCCGCGAACCTCCACCTGCCCGCGGACTTCGACCCCGCCCAGACCTATGCCGCCCTCGTCTGCGTCCACCCCGGCAGCAGCTGCAAGGGCCAGACCGCCGGGATCTATGCCGAAAGGCTGGCCGCAGAGGGCTTCGTCGCCATCGCCTTCGACGCCTCGTTCCAGGGCGAAAGCGGCGGCGAGCCGCGCTATGTCGAGGATCCCGCCACCCGGGTCGAGGATGTCCGCTGCGCCGTCGACTACCTGATGACCCTGCCCTACGTGGACGAGGCCCGCATCGGCGTGCTGGGGGTCTGCGCCGGGGGCGGCTATGCGGTGAACGCGGCGATGACCGAACACCGCATCCGCGCCGTCGGCACGGTGGTGGCGGCGAATATCGGGCGGCTCTACCGTTCCTACGGCGCGGCGGCGATGCTCGACAACATCGGCAAGCAGCGCACCGCCGAGGCCCGCGGCGCGACCCCGCTGATCACCACCTGGATCCCCGACAGCGTGGAGGACCGCAAGGCAGCCGGGGTCGAGGATGTCGATCTGGTCGAGGCGGTGGACTATTACCGCACCCCGCGCGGCCGGAACCCCTGCGCGCCGAACCGCCTGCGCTTCACCAGCCTTGCCAATGTGCTGGCCTTCGACGCCTTCCACCTGGTCGAGGACCTGCTGGTCCAGCCGATCCAGATCGTCACCGGCGATGTGCCGGGCGCTTTCGGCTCGATGCAGGAGGGCCGGGATCTTTACGACCGGGTGAAGGGCGAAAAGGACCTGTTCGTGATCCCGGGGGCGACGCATTACGACCTCTACGACCGCCCCGAACCCGTCGCCCGCGCGGTGGGACGGCTGGCGACCTTCTACCGCAAGCACCTGTGACACAAACGAAAACGCCGCGCCCGGTTCCCCGGGGCGCGGTGCCTGCCTTCACTTTCTGTCCATAAATATCCCGGGGGCGCCGGATGGTGCGCCACTGGTTCGAGAACCAGCCGGCGCGGGGCTGGCCCCCGGCACCGCCCTATCCGCCCGCGTCAGCGCGCAAACAGGGGCGGCGCGCCGCCCACCTGATAGACTTGGCTGTCGTAGGCGGCGAAGTTCGAATTCTCCAGATCCAGGAATTCCGCCATCATCGGCTTGAGATGCGTCTTGGCGTAGTCCGTCGCGTGCAGGGCCTTGCGGTCCTCGGCGCTGTCGAACCAGCTTTCGGAAAAGCCGTCATAGCCCACGAACTGGGTGGGGAAATCGGTCTGCGGCACCAGCCGGTGCTGGACATAGCGGCGCAGATAGCGCGTGACCTCGGGGTGATTGTAGAGCGGCCCGTAGACTTCCGACCAGATGCGGCAGAATTCCTCGTGGCTCAGCCCCGGCTTGCGCTTGTAAAAGCCCAGTGTGATCAGCATGCGCGCCTCCTGACGGTGATATGCGCCCTGCCTAGCGGGGCGCGGCGGGGCTGTCCGTCCCGCTTGCAGGGGACGGCGAAAGGGCCGTTGCCCCTGCGCCCCGCCTTGCATAGATAAGGCCAGACGCAGCGCCGGAGTCCCCCATGCCCACCCCGAAACCCGTGGTCCTGTGCATTCTCGACGGCTGGGGCCTGTCGCCCGACACGCGGGCGAATGCCCCCGCGCTGGCGCATACCCCGGTGTTCGACGCGGTGATGGCGGAATGCCCGCATGCGACCCTGACCACCCACGGCCCCGATGTGGGCCTGCCCACCGGGCAGATGGGCAATTCCGAGGTCGGCCACACCAATATCGGCGCGGGGCGCGTGGTGGCGATGGATCTGGGCCAGATCGACCTTGCCATCGAGGACGGCAGCTTTGCCGCCAACCCCCGCCTGCTGGCCTTCGTCGACCGGCTGAAGGCAACCGGGGGCACCGCGCATCTGATGGGCGTGGTGTCGGATGGCGGGGTGCACGGCCATATCGCCCATGTGCTGGCCGCCGCGCGGGCGGTGGCGGGGGCGGGCGTGCCGGTGGTGATCCATGCCGTGACCGACGGGCGCGACGTCGCCCCCACTTCGGCCACCAGTTTCATCCCCGAACTGGCGGCGGGCCTGCCAGAAGGCGCGCGGGTGGGCACCGTGGTAGGCCGCTACTGGGCGATGGATCGCGACAACCGGTGGGAACGGGTCCAGCGCGCCTATGACGCCATGGTCCGCGCCATCGGCGAAACCGCGGCCAGCCCCGCCTATGCCGTCGCCGCCGCCACCGTGCGGGGGGAAACGGATGAATTCATCGCCCCCACCGTCATCGCGGGCTACACCGGGGCAAGGGACGGCGACGGTTTCTTCTGCCTCAACTTCCGCGCCGACCGCGCGCGGGAAATCCTGTCGGCCATCGGCGATCCCGGCTTTGCCGCCTTCGACACCGGCCCCCGCCCGGAATGGGCCGCCCTTCTGGGCATGGTCGACTATTCCGCCGACCACGACCGTTTCATGACCGCGGTCTTTCCGAAACAGACCATCACGAACACGCTCGGCGCCTGGGTCGCGGGGCACGGGCTGCGGCAGTTCCGGCTGGCCGAGACCGAGAAATACCCCCATGTCACCTTCTTCCTGAACGGCGGGAAAGAAACGCCCGAGGCAGGCGAGGACCGCTACATGGCCCCCTCGCCCAAGGTGGCGACCTATGACCTTGCCCCCGAGATGGCGGCGGACGAGGTGGCCGGCCGGTTGGTCGCGGCGATTGGCGAGGGGTACGACCTGATCGTGGTGAACTTCGCCAACCCAGACATGGTGGGCCATACCGGCAGCCTGCCCGCCGCCATCACCGCCTGCGAGGCGGTGGACCGCGGGCTCGGCCGGGCGCTGGAGGCGCTGCGGGCGGCAGGGGGCGCGATGCTGCTGACCGCCGACCACGGCAATTGCGAGGTGATGGTGGATCCCGCGACCGGCGGCCCTCATACCGCGCATACCATCAACCCGGTGCCGGTGGCGCTGATCGGCGGGCCCGCGGCCGCGCGGCTGCGCGACGGGCGGCTGGCCGATGTCGCGCCCACGCTGCTGGCGCTGATGGGCCTTCAGCAACCGGCAGAGATGACCGGGCAGAGCCTGATCACCGCATGACCCTGCGCGCGGCCATCCTGTCCCTGCTGCTGCTGGCCGCCCCCGCCGCCGCGCAGGAGGATGTGGCCACCCGCGCCCGCACGGCATCCGCCGCGCTGCAATCCGCCATCGCCGCGCTGGAATCCTCGGGCGGCGGCAAGGCAGAGGTCGGCGCGCTGACCCGCACCATCACCGCCTACGAGGAAGGGCTGTCCGCCCTGCGCGCCGCCCTGCGGCAGGTGACGGTGCGCGAGGCCGCGCTGGCGCTGCGGTTCGAGGCCAAGCGCGACCGCGTGGCGCAGTTGCTGGGCGTGCTGTCGGGGATGCAGACCGACCCGGGGCCGCTTTTGCTGCTGCATCCGGCGGGGCCTCTGGGCACCGCGCGGTCGGGGATGATGCTGACCGAGGTCACGCCCGCCCTGCAAGCCGAGGCATCGACCCTGCGCCGCGAACTGGAAGAGGTCGCCACCCTGCGCGCCTTGCAGGAAGAGGCCGTGACGACGCTCGGCCGCGGGCTCGACGCCGCTCAGGCCGCCCGCACGGCGCTGAGCCAGGCGCTTGCCGCGCGCACCCCGCCGCCGCGCCGTTTCATCGAGAACCCCGAACAGCTGGCGGCGCTGGTCGCCAATGCCGAAACGCTCGACGCCTTCGCGATCAGCCTGCCGCCCGATACCGGCGGGGCCGAGGGCATGCCCGATTTCGAAGAGGCGCAGGGCCGCCTGCCCCTGCCCGTGGTCGGCAGCGTCCTGCGCGCGGCCGGCGAGGCCGATGCCGCCGGGATCGTGCGCCCCGGCCTTGTCATCGCCACCCGGCCCCAGGCGCTGGTCACGGCGCCCTGGCCCGCGACGATCCGCTATCGCGGCCCGCTGCTCGACTACGGAAACGTGATGATACTCGAACCCGGGGCGGGGTATCTGTTGATCCTGGCGGGACTCGGCACCGTTTTCGGCGAGGTTGGCGAAGTGATCGAACAGGGCGCACCGCTCGGGCTGATGCCGGGCCGCGACCCCGGCGATCCGTCCATCGGCGAGGATCTGCGCGAGGGGGCTGGCGCGGGCGGCTCGGAAACGCTCTATATGGAACTGCGACAGGGCGCGGAGCCGGTGGACCCGGCGGCCTGGTTCATCGGGACGAAGGAATAGGACGGGACGATGAGGAAATTCGTTTTGGCCGCGCTCTGCGGCACTGTGGTGGGCGCCGCGGTCTCGACGCAGCTGGCAGGCCCGCTGCTGGCGCAGGAAAAGATGCGCGAGGCCTCGGTCTACCAGCAACTCGACCTGTTCGGCGACATCTTCGAACGCATCCGCGCCCAGTATGTCGAAGAGGTGAAACCCGCCGACCTGATCGAGGCGGCGATCAACGGCATGCTCACCTCGCTCGACCCGCATTCGCGTTATCTGCCGCCCAAGGATTTCAGCGACGTGCAGACCACGACGCGGGGCGAATTCAGCGGCCTCGGGATCGAGGTCACGCAGGAAGAGGGCTTCGTCAAGGTCATCTCGCCCATCGAGGGCACCCCGGCCGACGCCGCGGGGATCGAGGCGGGCGACTTCATCACCCATGTGAACGGCGAATCGGTGGCGGGCCTGACGCTCGACCAGGCGGTCGAGATGATGCGCGGCCCCGTGGGGTCCGAAGTCATCATCACCGTGGTGCGCAAGGGCGTCGACAACCCCTTCGACGTGTCCATCATCCGCGAGACGATCAAGACCGTCGCCGCCCGCGTGCGGATGGAGGGCGAGGCCGTCGTCATCCGCGCCACCCAGTTCACCGACCAGACCTGGCCCAATATCGAGACCGGCCTCAAGAAAGTCGTGGACGAGGCCGGCGGATGGGAAAACATCGGCGGCGTCATCCTCGACCTGCGCAACAACCCCGGCGGCAAGGTCGAGGCCGCGGTGGCGGTCGCCGACGCCTTCCTGGAAGGCGGGGAAATCACCACCCTGCGCGGCCGTACCCCGCAGCAGACCGAACGCCACATGGCCACCCCCGGCGACGTGACCGGCGGCAAGCCGATGGTGGTGCTGATCAACAGCGGTTCCGCCTCGGCCTCTGAAATCGTGTCGGGCGCGTTGCAGGATCACCGCCGCGCGATCATCGTGGGCACCCGCAGCTTCGGCAAGGGCACGGCGCAAAGCATCATCCAGCTGCGCGGCGACGGCGCGATGCAGCTGACCACGGCGCGGTATTACCTGCCCTCGGGCCGGTCGATCCAGGCGCTCGGCGTGGCGCCCGACATCGTGGTCCAGCAGCCCCCCCGCCGCCCGCAGACGGAAGAACCCGCCGACGAAACCGCAGCGGCCATCCGCGAACGGTCCGAGGCGGCGCTGCGCGGCAGCCTGACCAACGATTCGATGACCGAGGACGAAAAGCGCCTGCTGGAAGAAGAAACCGCTCGCGCCGAAGCCGCCGCCCGCCTGCGCGAAGAGGATTACCAGCTGGCCTATGCGGTGGACATCCTGCGCGGCCTTGGCGCCATCGCGCAGAAATAGGATGGAAAACCGGCCCTACCGCCCCTGCGTGGGCGTGATGCTGATCGACCCCCGCGGGCTGGTGTTCGCCGGCCAGCGGATCGATTCCGATGCCCCCGCATGGCAGATGCCGCAAGGGGGCATCGACGCGGGCGAAAAACCCCGCGCCGCCGCCCTGCGCGAATTGCACGAGGAAACCGGGGTCACGCCGGATCTGGTGGAATTCGTCGCCAGGACCCCCGACTGGCTGACCTACGACCTGCCGCCGGAACTGATGGGCAAGGTCTGGGGCGGGCGCTACCGCGGGCAAAAGCAACGCTGGTATCTGTTCCGCTTCCTGGGCCGGGACGACCAGATCCGCATCGAGACCGAACATCCCGAATTCGCGCAATGGCGCTGGATCGGGGCGGACGAGATGCTGGACGCCATCGTCCCCTTCAAGCGCGACGTCTATGCCCGCGTGATCACCGCCTTCCGCGACCATCTGGCCTGAGCCAAGCCCCCGACCATGGCCCGGGCGGCGCGGCGCGGGGCGGGCGCTCACAGCCCGTAAAGCGCGCCGAACTTCGCCTCCAGATAGTCCAGCAGCGGGCCTTCGGTCGGCGCCGCGCCGCCGCAGGCGCGAGCGATGGTTTCCGCCGGCAGGTAGCGGCTGCCGTGGCGTTGCAGGCGGTCGGCCAGCCAGCGCGTCGCGGGCGACGGGTCGCCCGCCGCCAGCGCGGCATCCAGATCCGGCACATCCCGGCGCAGCGCCGCATGCAGGCAACCGGCATAGACATTGCCGAGCGTATAGGTGGGGAAATAGCCGAACAGCCCCACCGACCAGTGCACATCCTGCAACACCCCGTGGCTGGGCCTGTCCACCGCCACGCCGAAATCGGCGGCGAAACGGTCGTTCCACGCGGCTTCCAGATCGCCGGGCATCAGATCGCCCGCGATCAGCGCGCGTTCCAGATCAAAGCGCAGCATGATGTGCAGGTTATAATGCACCTCGTCCGCCTCGGTACGGATATGGCCCGCGCGCACCCGGTTGACGGCGGCGTAGAAGGCATCGGCATCGCCCGGCCGCATGCCCGGAAAGGCCGCCTGCATCCGCCCGAACAGCCAGCCGGTAAAGGCGCGCGACCGGCCGAGCTGGTTTTCATAGATCCGGCTCTGGCTTTCATGCACGCCCATCGAGGCCCCCGCACCCGCCGGGGTCAGGGCGAAGGCCGGGTCCACCTGCTGTTCATAGGTCGCATGGCCAACCTCGTGGATGGTGGAATAGAAGCAGTTGAAGGGGTCTGCCTCGTCCACCCGCGTGGTGATGCGCACGTCATGGGCGGCGCCGGACGAAAACGGATGCACCGCAAGATCCAGCCGCCCCCGCCCCCAGTCATAGCCGAAACCGGTTGCCAGATCGCGCGCGATGGCCATCTGCGCGGCGGCGGGGAAATGCCCCTCCAGCGCGGCGGGCGCGGGCCTGCCCAGGATGCGTTCGCGCAGCGACACCAGCCGCGGGCGCATGCGGGCGAACATCGCGCCGATGCCTTCCGCACTCGCCCCCGGTTCGTAGTCGTCCAGCACCGCGTCATAAAGACTGCGCCCCGTGCCCTCGGCCAGCGCCGCGGCCTCTTCGCGCCTCAGGGCGATCACCTGCGCCAGAACCGGCAGGAAATGCGCCACGTCATCGCGCGCCCGTGCCTCGGCCCAGATGCCCTGCGCAAGGCTGGTGGTGCGCGCCAGATCCTGCGCCAGTCGCGCGGGCACCCTGGCCGCGCGCGCATGCGCCCGGGCGATCAGGCGCAGTTGCGCCGCCGCCGCATCGTCGGCGGGCACCGCCGCCGCCAGCCATTCACCCATCCGCGGATCGGTGCGCCGCGCATGCAGCACGCCTTCCAGCGCCGCCATTTCCTCTGCCCGCTGTCCGGCGGCCCCGCGCGGCATCATGGTTTCCTGGTCCCAGCCGAGACGGCCCGCGACCTGCGCCAGCGCCTCCGTCTCGCGCTGGAAGGCCATCAGGGTGTCATAGGCGCTCATGCCGTGCCCGCCCGGATCGACCCGGCACGGGGATATTGCGCCAGATGCCGCGCACGGATGATCAGCACCCAGACCACGACCGCACCCAGCTGATGCGTCAGCGCCGTGTGCAGTTGCGCCGCCGTCAGCACCGTGGCGATGCCCAGAACCACCTGCCCGAACAGGAGCACCATCATCCAGTCGAAGGCCCGCCGCGTCGCCAGATGCGCCGACCGCCGCCCGCGCAGCCAGGCCACGATGCCGAAGGCGAACAGCAGGTATCCCGCCATCCGGTGGATGAACTGCACCATCCCGGGGTTCTCGAAGAACGCCCGCCAGACCGCCCCGCCATCGGGGATATAAAGCGCGTTCGACGGGAAGAACTCGCCATTCATGTCGGGCCAGGTGGGAAAGGCGCGGCCCGCGTCGATGCCCGCGACCAGCGCGCCCAGAAGAATTTGCAGGAAGGCGAAATGCATCAGCCCCGTGGACATCGAGAACAGCTTGGCCTCGCGCCCCCGGCGGGCCTGCATCAGTTGCGTTTCCGACCGGCCGAGCGAAAAGACATACCAGGCGATCAGCCCGAGGATGACGAAGGCAAGCCCCAGATGCGCCGCCAGCCGGTAGGAGGCGACGGCCGTCATCTGCCCGCTGAGGCCCGAGGCCACCATCCACCAGCCGATGGCGCCTTGCAGCCCCCCCAGAACGCCGATGCCGAACAGCCGCCCCGTCCAGCCCGTGGGGATCTTGCGCGCCAGCAGAAAGCCGAGGAAACCCACGGCCCAGACGAGCCCGATCAGCCGCCCCAGCTGCCGGTGGCCCCATTCCCACCAGTAGATGAACTTGAACTCCGCAAGGCTCATGCCCTTGTTGACCAGCTGGTATTGCGGGATCTGGCGGTACTTGTCGAATTCCGCCTGCCAGTCGGTGTCCGTCATCGGCGGCAGCGCACCGGTGACAGGGCGCCATTCGGTGATCGACAGGCCCGAATCCGTCAGCCGCGTGGCGCCGCCCACGAGGATCATCGCCACCACCAGCACGAACAGCACCGCCAGCCAGACCCGGATCGCGCGGCGTGCGCCGCCCGTGCCGCGGTCGATCAGCCCGCCCTGCGGGGCGGGGGGGCGGGGGGCCTTGTCGCCCACGTCCTCGAAGATGCTGCGGTTTCCGGCCATGCGCGCCTCCTGCGTTGCGGGGCGGACAGTAGGCCCTGGGCGCGCGGGCTTCAAGCCGCCCGGCCGGGTGGCCGGCGGAGAGGTCAGCGCCGGGGGCCAGCCCCGCGCCGGCTGGTTCTCGAACCAGTGGCGCACCATCCGGCGCCCCCGGGGATATTTAGGGACAGAAAATGAAGAGGGAGTCGCCGTCCCTCAAGAAGAGCCCATGGCTTCATCTTGCCCCAAATACTCCGGGGTCCGGGGCAGCGCCCCGGCGCGCCCTTCGCCCTTGCGCGGCGGCCCAAGGGGATTATGCTTGCGCCAGCAGCAAGGATCGCCGCAGTGCAGAAACACCCCGAGTTCGCCGAGCACGCCGAAGTCACCCCCGCCGCCCGCATCGCCACCGCCTCGCATGGCTGGCGGGCGAAATGTCTGCAACGGCTGATCCGCCTCGACCTGCCGGTGCCGCGCACGGTGGCGCTGCCCTTTGCCGCCGTGCGCGCGATCGCCGCGGGGCACCGGCCCGATGCGGCGGCGATCCTTGCCGCCTTCGGGCCCGGCCCTCTGGTGTCGATCCGGCCGAGCCCGGAAAACCCCGACTGGGGCGGGCCGGGGACGATGCTCAACATCGGGCTGAACGACGAACGCCACCGGCAGCTGGCCGAAACCCACGGCCAGGCGGCGGCGGATGCGCTCTATCTGCGGTTCGTGCAGGCCTATGCGATCCATGTCGCGCGGCTCGACCCCGACATGTTCGACGGCACCGAGCCTTCGGCCGAGGCCCTGCGCGCCGCCCTGCGCGCCTATGAACAGGAAACCGACGAGCCCTTCCCGCAGGACCCCGCGCTGCAACTGACGCAGGCGCTGCGGTCCATGGCGCGGGCATGGGAGGGCACGACCGCCCGCCTGCTGCGGCAGGCCAAGGGCGCGCCCGCGGATGCGGGGTTGGGGCTGATCGTGCAGGCGATGGCGCTTGGCATGGGTCTGGGGGTGTCGGGGTCGGGGGTCATCCAGTTCGTCGATCCGGTGACGGGCACGCGGCAGATCACCGGGCGGTATCTGTCCCAAAGCCTCGGGCGCGACGCGCTCGACAAGGGGCCCGACACGCTCTACCTCACCCGCGACCCGCGCGGGCCCTCGCTGGAGGAACACGCGCCCGGCCTGTTCGCCGATCTGCTGCGCTATGGCGCCGCCTGCCGCAGCCGGCTGCGCGAGGAAATGCAGATCGAGTTCACCATCGAGAACGGCGCGCTGTCGGTGCTGGATGCGGTGCGCGTCCCCCGGTCCTCGCGCGCGGGGCTCAAGGTCGCGGTGGCGCTGGCCGAGGATGGCGTCATCGGCCGGGACGAGGCGGTGCTGCGGGTAGAGCCGCGCGCGCTGTCGGAACTGCTGCACCCGCAGGTGGACCCGCGCGGCGGGCGCGACGTGCTGGTCACGGGCATCGCCGCCAGCCCCGGCGCGGCGGTGGGGCGGATCACCTTTTCGTCCGCCGGGGCGCAGGCCAGCGCCGCGCGGGGCGAGCCCTGCATCCTCGTGCGCCGCGAAACCGCGCCCGAGGACATCCGCGGCATGCATGCCGCCGCCGGCGTGCTGACCGAACGCGGCGGCATGACCAGCCATGCGGCGGTGATCGCGCGCGGCCTCGGCCTGCCCTGCGTCGTGGGCGCGGCGGGGCTGCGGTTCGACCCGCGCGACCGCTGCCTGATCGCGCATGACGGGCGCAAGTTCCGCGAGGGCGACATCATCACGCTGGACGGCACCGCGGGCGCCGTGCTGGCGGGCGAGGCGGCGATGCTGGCCCCCGCGCTCGACGGCGATTTCCGCAAGCTTCTGTCCTGGGCCGACGAATTCCGCGACATCGGCGTGCGCGCCAATGCCGACACGCCCGCCGATGCCGAAACCGCGCGCGACTTTTCGGCCGAGGGGATCGGGCTCTGCCGGACGGAACACATGTTCTTCGAAACCGACCGGCTGATCGTCATGCGCGAGATGATCTTTGCCGGGTCCGCCACCGACCGGGCCGCCGCGCTGGACCGTCTGTTGCCGATGCAGCGCGCGGATTTCATCCACCTGTTCGACATCATGGCGGGCCGTCCGGTCTGCATCCGCCTGTTCGACCCGCCGCTGCACGAATTCCTGCCCCACACGCGCGAGGGGCTGCGCGAACTGGCCGAGGCGCTGGACCGCCCGCTGTCGGAAATCACCCGCCGGGCCGAGGCGCTGGCCGAGTTCAACCCGATGCTGGGCATGCGCGGCGTGCGGCTTGGCGTGGTGCTGCCGGAAATCTACGAGATGCAGGCCCGCGCGATCTTCGAGGCGACGATCGCCGTGGGCCGCCGGGGCGTGATCGTGGTGCCGGAAATCATGATCCCGCTGGTATCGGCCGTGCGCGAGGTGGAACTGATCAAGACCCGGATCGATTCCATCGCCGCGCAGGTGCGCACCAAACGCGGGGCGGATTTCGCCTACCGGTTGGGCGTGATGGTCGAAACCCCGCGCGCGGCGCTGCGGGCGGGGGACATCGCGCAGCATGTGGCTTTCCTGTCCTTCGGCACCAACGACCTGACGCAGATGACCTACGGCCTGTCGCGCGACGATGCGGGGCGGTTCATGTCGGCCTATGTCAGCCAGGGCGTATTCCCCGAGGATCCGTTCCACATGCTCGACGTGGACGGGGTGGGGGAGCTTTTGCTGATCGGCGCGGAACGCGGGCGGGGGGCGCGGCCGGACCTGACGCTGTCGATCTGCGGCGAACATGGCGGCAACCCCGAATCAATCGCCTTCTGCCGGCGCGCGGGATTCGATTACGTGTCCTGTTCACCTTATCGTGTACCGCTGGCACGGCTGGCGGCGGCGCATCTGGCGCTGCGCGATCGGCTCGGGGACACCGCCAAGGAAACGTCCTGATTTCAACAGGATAGAAAAAATTCTGCGGCGGCGGGCGGGCGCGGCGACGGCCTTACCGCCAAAAAACTGTCATAAAAGTGGACGGAAATCGGTTTTTTCGCTATGCGGTCTGCCTTGTCGGCGGGCTGAACGCGCCTTGCCGGCATGTCGGAACGGAACCGGGAACCGAAATATGCGCATGCCACGATTGCTGGTGCAGGGCATCCTGATGCTGTGCATCCTGTCCGGGGCGGCACTTGCCGAGGTGACGGTCAGCCAGTCCAACGACCCGCAGGCGCTGGCGGGCGGGCGGCTGGCGGAACTGCTGAATGCCGAACGCGCCGCCCTGCGCGGTGTCGCGCCGGAACGCATCCTGCTGGCCAGCGCGGCCCCGCCCGCCGCCGGCGCGGCATTGGCCGAGGCCATGACCGCGCGGCCCAGACTGCACGCCGCGGCCCTGCGCTATGATCCGGCCTGGCTCGACGGCCTGCCCAAGGCCAGCGGCGGGCCGGAATGGCACTGCCTGGCGCAGGCGCTCTACTTCGAGGCGCGCGGGGAAAGCCTGCGGGGCCAGTTCGCGGTGGCAGAGGTGGTGCTGAACCGCGTCGATGCCCCCAGCTACCCCGACAGCATCTGCGGCGTGGTCAACCAGGGGTCGTCCCGCAGTTGCCAGTTCAGCTTTGCCTGCGATGGCCGGCCAGAGGTCATCGCCGAACGCCACGCCTGGGAACGCGCGGGCAAGATCGCGCGGCTGATGCTGGACGGCGGCGCGCGGGCGCTGACCGGGGGGGCCACGCATTTCCACACCCGCGCCGTCAATCCCGGCTGGTCGCGGTCCTTCGCCCGCACGGCAGAGATCGGAACGCATCTGTTCTATCGCAAGCCTTCGGAGTAAGGATCGCCATCCGGTCCCGGTTGCGCGGGGGCCGGCACGCCCGTCACGATGCCGGGCCATGATCGCCCCGCGCAACGACGGAACAGCCCATGCCGACCGACATCCACCTTGCCTTCGCCCATCCCGAGGAACGGGCAGAGGCCACCGCCCCCGCCGACCCGCGCGACCGCATCTCGCTGCGCGATCATGTGGTCGAGGCGGAAATCGGCGCGTTTCAGCAGGAACGCGGCCACCGCCAGCGGCTGCGCTTCGACGTGGTGGTCGAGGTGCGCCCGCCCCCCGCGCCGCTGGACGACGATGTGGACCGCATCCTGTCCTACGACCGGATCGCCGAGGCGATCGCGGGCGAACTGGCCGCCGAACGGGTGAACCTGCTGGAAACGCTGGCCGAACGGGTGGCCGAACGGGTCCTGGCCGAACCGCAGGCGATGCGGATCTTCATCCGCATCGAAAAGCTGGACCGGGGCCCGGGGGCATTGGGGGTGGAAATCGCCCGGTCGCGGGCGGCGGCGCCGGTGCGCACGCAGGACGCCCGCGCCGATGCGCTGCACCCGCTGGTGGTGCATCTGGACAATGCCGCCATCGCCGCACCCGACCTTGCCGCGCGGCTGGATGCGTTGCAGGGCCGCGGGCTGCCGGTGGTGCTGACCGTGGGCCTGCCCGACACCCCCCGCCCCGCCAGCGCCGTGCGGCCCGCACAACGGCGCATCGACCTGCTGGCCATCGAACAGAACGCCTGGGTGCTGGCCGGCCGCGACCCGCGCTGCATCGTGGTCGCCACGCGCACGGAAATCGACTGGGCCATGCGGCACGGGCAGATGGTGGTCTGGGCGCCGTCCAAGGTCGTGCTGGATGCGGTGGACGGCCCCAAGGGCACCGATCCGCTGGCGCTGGCGCTGTGGCTCGCGGAACATCTGGCCGCCGACCGGCTGGTCGTTCACGGGCCTGCAACCGTCCCGGCAGGAAGCCGCGTACCCGTGGAACGCGCCGGGGCCGTGGGCCTTGCCAGCCCCCCGGACGCCCCCTAGGTTCTGCGGCAGGCGGTCTTTTCGGCTGTTCGCGTATCAAGTTGCCCCGGAAGGACCGCCGATGACCGGCCCCACCCCGCTGCCCGCTGCATGAGCTATTGGCGCCCCATCCCCATGACCGACCCGGCCCGCCCCGCGGCCGCGCTGCCGCTGGCGGGGGGATGGTGCTGGTTCGACCGGGTGGAACACCTGCAACGCGGCAAGCCGCCCGAGATCCTGCCCGCCGCCGCCCTGCCCCCGGACGTGGCCGCACGGCTGACCGCGCCCCGCACCCCGCTGGCGGGGCTGGCGCTGGACCGGCCGGTGGTGATGGGCATCCTGAACACCACGCCCGACAGCTTTTCCGACGGCGGCCGCTTTGCCGCACCCGGCGCCGCGCTGGCCCATGCGCGGGCGATGGCGGCGGCGGGGGCCGACATGCTGGACATCGGCGGCGAATCCACCCGCCCCGGCGCCCCCCCGGTGCCCGAGGATGAGGAAACCGCCCGCACCGCCCCCCTGATCGCCGCCCTGCGCGCCGGCGGGCTGCGCCTGCCCGTTTCCATCGACACGCGCAAGGCCGCCGTGGGCCGGGCGGCGCTGGCGGCGGGGGCGGATATGCTCAACGATGTGTCCGCCCTGTCGCATGACCCCGGCATGGGGCGCCTTGCGGCGGAAAGCGGCACACCGATCTGCCTGATGCATGCGCAGGGCACGCCGGAGACGATGCAGGACGATCCGCGCTATGACGATGTGCTGCTGGATGTCTACGACATGCTGGCCGCCCGCGTCGCGCAGGCGGAAGCCGCCGGCATTCCCCGCGCGCGGATCGTGGTGGACCCCGGCATCGGTTTCGGCAAGACGGTGGCGCACAACCTCGCCCTGATCCGGCGGTTGTCGCTGTACCACGCGCTCGGCTGTCCGGTCCTTCTGGGCACCTCGCGCAAGCGGTTCATCGGCACCGTCGCGGGCGTGGCCGATCCCCCGGCGCGGGTGCCGGGATCCATCGCCACGGCGCTGGCCGGGGTGGCGCAGGGGGCGCAGATCCTGCGCGTGCATGACGTGGCCGAAACACGCCAGGCGCTGGCGCTGTGGCAGGCAGTGAACGAAGGGGATACCGGCGCATGAGCCGCAAGCTGTTCGGAACCGACGGGGTGCGCGGCACCGCCAACACCCATCCGATGACCGCCGAAATGGCGCTGCGCCTCGGCGCCGCCGCCGGGCGCTATTTCCGGCGCGAGGGGCAGAACCAGCACCGCGTCGTCATCGGCAAGGACACGCGGCTGTCGGGCTACATGCTGGAAAACGCGCTGACGGCGGGGCTGACCTCGACGGGGATGAACGTGCTGCTGTTGGGCCCGGTGCCGACGCCTGCGGTGGGGTTCCTGACGCGATCCATGCGCGCGGACCTGGGCGTGATGATTTCCGCCAGCCACAACCCGTCCGAAGACAACGGCATCAAGTTCTTCGGCCCCGACGGTTTCAAACTGTCTGACGAGGCCGAGGCGGAAATCGAGGCGATCCTTGCTGGCGAGGCCGCCCTTGTCCCCCCGCGCGACATCGGCCGCGCGAAACGGATCGAGGACGGCCGCGGCCGCTATGTCGAATATGCCAAGACCACTTTCCCCGGGCGCGGGCGGCTGTCGGGGCTGAAGGTGGTGATCGACTGCGCCAACGGCGCCGCCTACCGCGCCGCGCCAGAGGTGCTGTGGGAACTGGGGGCAGAGGTGATCCCCGTGGGCGTGGCGCCCAACGGCTTCAACATCAACGACCGCTGCGGGTCCACCTATACCCAGACGGCGGCAGAGGCGGTGGTGGCCCATGGCGCCGATGTGGGCATCGCGCTGGATGGCGACGCGGACCGGGTGATGATCCTCGACCAGAACGGGCGCGTGGCTGATGGCGACCAGATCATGGCGCTGTTCGCCGCGCGGTGGGCGGACGAGGGGCGGCTCAACGGCGGTACGCTGGTGGCGACGGTGATGTCGAACCTCGGCCTCGAACGGTTCCTGCAAGGCCGCGGCCTGCGGCTGGAACGCACGCCCGTCGGCGACCGCTATGTGGTCGAGGCGATGCGGCGGGGCGGCTGGAACCTCGGCGGCGAACAGTCGGGCCATATCGTGATGACCGACTATGCCACCACCGGCGACGGGCTGATCGCGGGATTGCAGTTCCTGGCGGAAATGGCCCGCACCGGGCGGCCCGCATCGGAACTGGTGCAGACCTTCGCCCGGGTGCCGCAACTGCTCAGGAACGTGCGCTATGCCGCCGGGCAGGAACCGCTGAAATCCCCCGCCGTGCGGAAGGCGATCAACGCGGCCGAGGAACAGCTGACCGGCAAGGGCCGCCTGCTGATCCGCAAATCGGGGACGGAACCCCTGATCCGCGTCATGGCCGAATGCGAGGACGAACCTCTGCTGACCCGGGTGGTGAACGACATCGTGGGCGCGGTGAAGGCGGCGGTGTAAGATGCAGGTGTGGGAGTGGCCGGACAGCAAGTGGAAACGCCCAAAGCTGACCGTCGCGGACCATGTATATTGGTCTTACGCGTGGCTCATTGCAACGCGTATTGCGCAACGACAAGGCCAGCCTGTCGGTCATCGACGCCGGAATTACATGGCGGTCCCTAATTTCTACAAACTACTGCGTGGCGAGAAAACCCTGTCGTCTCTGGAGCGGGATCTCTTTCAGTCATTCCTCGTCAGTCCGGCCTGCATGCATTGTGGTTCCGGCCTCGAATTGACAATGGACCACCTGATCCCACGTTCTCGAGGGGGCGGTGCAGACGCCGAGAACATTGTCACATGCTGCAAACACTGCAACAGCGCGCGGGGCAACCTCGACCTGATGATCTGGTACCGTCGTCGTAGCCAGTTCCCGACGCTGGTCCTGATGCGCCAGTACCTGAAGCTTTGCCATAAGTATGCCTCCACGTTACAACTTCTGGACGTCGAGGTAGGAGAGGCGCAAAGGCGAGGGCTGCCTTTCGAGCCTAGGGCGTGTTGACAAAAGGGATTCACCGGGCGCGGTGATCGTGATTCAAGCTGGTATCTGCAATGGAGACCAGCGT
>NZ_JAVKPH010000049.1:0-16769 GCF_031432425.1 Ruixingdingia sedimenti
ACCTCGACACTCGCAGACCCAAACGTCGTCAACGAACTCGTCAACAACAGGATGAACAGGGCCTAGCGGGAAACACGGGGCCCGCCCGAAAGGGGGGATCCCGGGCCCCGGGACGGCCGGTCAACGGCCGCAGGGGCAGGGCACGGCGCCGGGGCGCCGGGCCAGGACCGAACCGCCTGCCTGCGGGGCCAGCCCCCGCGCGACGGGGGGACGGCCGCGCCGATGGGCCAGGGGCGGCGGCAGACCGCGCCCCGCCCCGGCGGCAAGGGGAGGCTGCGCCCGGGGACCCTCGGGCGCGGAAAGACCAGACAACGACTTCGGACGGTGCACCCCGCCTTGGCAGGGGGCGGGCAAGCGATGCCCGCTGCCATGGCGCGGAGGCCGCACGGGACAGGGACGGAGACGGGCCGCGCGCCCGGAACATCGGAGGAAACCAATGGCAACCACCAACATGGACGCGGGTACCCGTTCGCGCCCGATGACTGCGGAGGAAAGGAAGGTCATCCTCGCCTCTTCCGCGGGCACGATCTTCGAATGGTACGACTTCTACCTCTACGGCTCGCTCGCCGCGATCATCGGGGCGCAGTTCTTCACGCCCTTCCCCGAGGCGACGCGGAACGTCTTCGCGCTTCTGGCCTTTGCGGCGGGCTTCATCGTGCGGCCCTTCGGCGCGCTGGTGTTCGGTGCGCTCGGCGATCTGGTGGGGCGCAAGTACACCTTCCTGATGACCATCCTCATCATGGGCTTGTCGACCTTCATCGTCGGCCTGCTGCCCAACTATTACAGCTGGGGCGTGGCCGCGCCGATCATCCTGATCGCGCTGCGGATGTTGCAGGGCCTTGCGCTCGGCGGCGAATACGGCGGGGCGGCGGTCTATGTGGCCGAACACGCGCCGCAGAACCAGCGGGGCTATTACACCAGCTTCATCCAGACCACGGCCACGCTCGGCCTGCTGCTGTCGCTGATCGTCATCCTGCTGGTGCAGGGCTATGTCAACGGCGCCTATCCCGACCAGCCGGTGCTGGACGCGGCCGGCGTGGCGGTGATGGATGCCAACGGCAATGCGGTGATGCAGAAGGCGTTCAACGCCTGGGGCTGGCGGATCCCGTTCCTGGGCTCGATCCTGCTGCTGGCGATCTCGCTCTATATCCGCTTGCAGATGAACGAATCGCCCGCCTTCAAGAAGATGAAGGAAGAAGGGTCGCAGTCCAAGGCGCCGCTGCGCGAGGCCTTCGGCAACTGGCGCAACGGCAAGATCGCGCTGATCGCCCTGCTGGGTCTGACGGCCGGTCAGGCGGTGGTGTGGTATTCGGGCCAGTTCTACGCGCTGTTCTTCGTGCAGAACGTGATCCGCGTCGACAGCTTCTCGGCCAACGTGTTCGTGGCCTGGTCGCTGATCCTGGGCACCTACGGCTTCATCTTCTTCGGCCGCCTGTCGGACCGGATCGGGCGCAAGCCGATCATCCTCGGCGGCTGTCTGATCGCGGCGATCACCTATTTCCCGGTGTTCGGCCTGCTGACCAAGACCGCCAACCCCGCCCTGCATGCCGCGCAGCAGAACCAGGTGGTGGTGACGGCCGATCCCAACGACTGCTCGTTCCAGTTCAACCCGACGGGCACGGCCAAGTTCACCTCGTCCTGCGACATCGCCAAGGCCGCGCTGTCGCGCCTGTCGGTGAATTCGGAAACCGTCGACGGCCCGGCGGGCCAGCCGGCCACCATTTCGGTCAACGGCGTGGTCGTGGCGACCTCGTATGACGCCGCCAGGCTGACGGGCGAGGATCTGGCCACGGCGAAGAAGGCCTTCGACACCGGCATGAACGATGCGCTGCGGACGGCGGGCTATCCGCTGGTGGCGTCGGAAAACACCACCGTGGCCAAGGCCAACCACTTCTTCGACATCTTCACCGGCCAGAAGATCACCATCGTGCTGATCCTCACCTATCTGATCGTGCTGGTGACGATGGTCTACGGCCCGATCGCGGCGATGCTGGTGGAGCTTTACCCGACCCGGATCCGCTATTCCGGCCTGTCGCTGCCCTATCACATCGGCAACGGCTGGTTCGGCGGCCTTCTGCCCGCGACCGCCTTTGCGATCTCGGCCCAGTCCGGCAACATCTATGCGGGTCTGTGGTATGCGATCGTGGTGGCGCTGATGACCGTGGTGATCGGGGCGCTGTTCGTGCCCGGCGGCACCCACAAGAAGGACATCTTCGCCGACTGATCCGGCGAGAGGTTCCGCCGCGGGCCGTTTCCCGGCCCGTGGCATCAGCACCGGGCGGCGCCCCCGCGGCGCCGTCCCCCCGCGCCCCCGGCCTCAGGCCCGGCCGCGCAGCCGCTGCCACAGCGCGAGGATCCCCAGGATCACGGCCAGCAGCACCGCATTCGACAGAAGCCCCACCCCGATCGCAACCGTCATCCCGCCCGCTTCGGGCCGGGCAAGGGTCATCGGAATGATCACCGCCACGAACAGCACCCCGGCAGCCAGCGGCACCCATGTGCCCGTCGCCCCGCGCGTGCGCTGCATGGTCAGGACCAGCGCGATCATCAGGCCGATCCTGAACGGATCCCTGACCTGCGACAGAAACACATCAACCAGATCCACGGCGCCGTACCCCCTGTTTTCCGCCTGTTTGCGCCGCGGGATCCGCGCCCTGTCCGGCGCCGCGACCATAGCGGGGCGCGGCCTGCCGGTCCACCGTTCCGGCGGGTGGGCGTCGCCCCCGTGCCGGATTTCCGCAGGCCCCCGGGCAAGAGGAGACAGCGATGGCGGGTCCGGTTCCGCGCAGGCGCGTTCTGGTGATCGAGGACGAGGACAGCATCGCCACCGCGCTCCACCATCTGCTGACCCGCGAGGGCTATGACCACGACCGCCTGGCCAGCGGCGCGGGCGCAGTGGCCCGCATCCGCACCAGCCGGCCAGACCTCGTGCTGCTCGACGTGATGCTGCCCGGCGCCTCGGGCTACGAGATCTGCCAGCATGTGCGCCGCGACCCGGCGCTGGCGGGGGTGAAGATCCTGATGATGACGGCGGGCGGTGCGGCGGCGGAACGGGGCGGGGGGCTGGCGCATGGGGCGGACGGGTTCATCCTCAAGCCCTTCGCGTTGCAGGACCTGCGCGCAGAGGTCCGCCGCCTGCTGACCCCCGCCCCCCCGCCGGGCTGAGCCGCCCGTTGCCGCCCCGGCCCCTTTGGGCTAGGGCAGGGCGATGACCGCCGCCCCGATCCCCCGCCGCATCCATGCGCGCGCGCTTCTGGCGCTCGGCCTGCCGCTGGCGGGCAGTCATGTGGCGCAGGTGCTGGTGCATGCGACGGATCTGGTGTTCCTCGGCTGGTATGCGGTGGATGCGCTGGCGGCGGCGGTGCTGGCGGCGGTGGTGATCTTTCTGCTGTTCATGCTGGGATCGGGTTTCGGTCTGGCGGTGATGCCGCTGGCCGCGGGGGCGCTGGCGCGGGGCGATGTCACGCGGCTGCGGCGCGATGCGCGGATGGGGATCTGGCTGTCGGCGGGTTTCGGGCTGGCGGCCTATCCGCTGTTCTGGTGGTCGGCGCCGCTGCTGCGCCTGCTGGGGCAGGATGCGCATCTGGCCGCGCTGGCGCAGGATTACCTGCGCATCGCGGGCCTGGGCCTTGCGCCGATGCTGGTGGTGATGACGCTGAAAAGCGTGCTGGCGGCGCTGGAACGCGGGCAGGTCGCGCTGTGGGTCACGCTGGCGGCGGTGGGGGTGAATGCGGGGCTGAACTATGTGCTGATCTTCGGCCGGTGGGGCGTGCCCGAATTGGGGCTGGCGGGTGCTGCGATCGGGTCCGTCGTGGTGCAGGTGGCCTCGCTCGCCGTCATCGCGCTGATTGCCGCGCGCGATCCCCGGCTCCGGGGCGCGGGCCTATTCCGCCGCATCTGGCGCCCCGACCGCGCGGCGCTGGTGCAGGTCTGGCGGCTCGGCTGGCCCATCGGGCTGACGGGGCTGGCAGAGGTGGGGTTGTTCCAGGCCTCGGCGCTGATGATGGGCTGGGTCGGCACGCGGGAACTGGCCGCGCATGGGATCACGCTGCAAGCGACCGAGATCGCCTTCATGGTCCATCTCGGCCTGTCGAACGCCGCCACCGTCCGCATCGGACAGGCCGATGCGCAGGGCGACGCGCGGGCGCTGCGCGATACGGCGAAGGTGGCGATGGGCCTGTCGGTGCTGTTCGGGGCGGGGGTGATCGTGCTCTACCTCGCCGCGCCGGGGCTGGTGGTGGGCGCCTTCGTCGGCCCGGACGATCCCCAGGCCCCCGCGATCCTCGCCCATGGGCGCGACTTCCTGCGGATCGCGGCGCTGTTCCAGCTGATGGACGCGGCGCAGGTGATGGCGCTCGGCTTCCTGCGGGGGATCCGCGATACCCGCCGCCCGATGCTGCTCGCCTCGCTCAGCTACTGGGGCGTGGGCATTCCGGCGGGCTATCTGCTGGCCTTTCCGGCGGGGCTCGGCGGCATCGGGCTCTGGCTCGGCCTGCTCGCCGGCCTCACGCTCGCCGGCACGCTCCTGCTGACCCGCTTCTGGCGCCGCGCCCCGCGCTAGGCCCCCCGCCTTCACTTTCTGTCCTTAAATATCCCGGGGGTCCGGGGGCTGGCCCCCGGCGCCACGCCGTCCCCTGCGCTACCTTCAGTCGTCCTTCATCAACCGTTCGGCCTTGCGCCGCACCAGCACCGTGCGCAGGTCGTGCATCGCCAGCAACAGCGCATCCGTCACCCGGTCCAGTTGTTCCCCGGTCGCCTTGGTCTGCGCCCAGTGGGTGGTGGTGTTGAGGTAATCCACCGCGCGCAGGATGTCGTCGATGTCGCGCGCGGCCAGCACCTCCTGCCGCTGCGCCATCCAGTCGCGGATCGCCGCCATGTCCTCGGGCGTCAGGGACGCGCTGTTGTGCGGCTTGACGTTGCCGTTGCGCACGTTGACGGTGGCGATCTCGTCCATCTCGATGCGGCGCTGACGGTTTTCGGTATCGACGCGGAACACGGTCGCGCCGTTGTCGCGCACGCGGAAATAGTAGTCGGGCAGGTCCCCGGCCATCTTACCCCCTGTTGTCGGTCGCCGGCGCGGCCATCCGCGGCGCCGCCCCCGGGCCCGAGGCTACCCCCGGCCCGGGCCGTTCGTCCAGCGCCGCGTCGGGGCCGCCGCATGGCATCCCGCTGCCCCGCCGGTTCATTTCAGGCCCGCGCAGAAGGTCTGGATACGGCGGCACGCCTCGGTCAGTTGCGCGTCCGAGGTGGCATAGCTGATGCGGAACGCCGGGCTCAGCCCGAAGGCCGCGCCGAAAACCACGGCGACCCCGGTTTCCTCCAGCAGCGCAGTGGCGAAATCCTCGTCATTGCCGATGCGGGTGCCGCCGGCAGAGGTCTTGCCGATGCAGTCCGCGATGGTCGGGTAGACGTAGAACGCGCCTTCGGGCTCCGGGCAGCGGATGCCGGGGGCCGCGTTCAGCAGGCCCACCACCAGATCGCGGCGGCGCTGGAACACCGCGCGGCTGTCGCGGATATAGTCCTGCGGGCCGTTCAGCGCCTCGACGGCGGCTTCCTGGCTGATCGAGCAGGGGTTGGACGTGGACTGCGACTGCACCTTGCCCATGGCCTTGATCAGCGCCTCGGGCCCCGCGGCATAGCCGATGCGCCAGCCGGTCATGGCATAGGCTTTCGACACCCCGTTGCAGGTCAGCGTGCGGTCGTAGAGGCCGGGTTCCACCTGTGCGGGCGTCACGAATTCGAAATCGTCGAACACCAGATGTTCGTACATGTCATCGGTCATCACCCAGACATGGGGATGGCGCAGCAGCACATCGGTCAGCGCCTTCAATTCGTCGCGGGTATAGCCCGCCCCGGTCGGGTTCGACGGCGAGTTGAAGATGAACCATTTCGTTTTCGGCGTGATCGCGGCTTCCAGCTGGTCCGCCGTCAGCTTGTAGCCGGTCTGCGCCGGGCATTCGACCGGCACCGGCGTGCCGCCCGCCAGCAGCACCATGTCGGGATAGCTGACCCAGTAGGGCGCGGGGATGATCACCTCGTCGCCGGGGTTCAGCGTCGCCATCAGCGCGTTGTAGAGGATCTGCTTGCCCCCGGTGCCCACCGTCACCTGCGCGGGCGTGTAGTCGAGGCCGTTTTCGCGGCTGAACTTGGCGCAGATCGCCTTTTTCAGCGCGGGCGTGCCGTCCACGGCGGTGTATTTCGTCTTGCCCGCGTCGATGGCGCGCTTGGCCGCGTCCTTGATGTTCTGCGGCGTGTCGAAATCGGGCTCGCCCGCCGACAGCGCGATGATGTCGCGCCCCGCTTCGGCCAGTTCGCGGGCCTTGTTGGTGATGGCGATGGTCGGCGAGGGCTTCACGCGCGACAGCGTGTCGGACAGGAAGGGCATGGCGGCCTCGGTTTGAAATCGGTGCCGCAGTGTCTTAGGGTGCGCCCGATTGGCGATCAAGCGGGAACGGTGGGATGACGGTGCAGGAAACGCCCGAGGCGCGGCTGAAACGGATGCGCATGCGCGCCTGGCGGCGGGGCACGAAGGAAATGGACATCGTTCTGGGCCCCTTCGCCGACGAACGGCTAGCGGGCATGGACGAGGCCGCGCTGGCCGCTTTCGACGCGCTGTTGTGGGAAAACGATCAGGATCTGATGGCCTGGCTTCTGGGCCAGCAAGCCGTGCCAGACTGCCATGCCGCGCTGATCGCAGAGGTCGGGGTCTTTGCCCGCGGGCGTTTCGGCGCGCGGGGCTGAGGGTTTTTATCCCCGGGTTTACCATATCTTCGGATTTGCGGCCGAATCTGTCCCCCGATATGGACGGACGGGACGGAACGATGACGATTCAGACCAAGGTCGCACCGCTGGAACTGCGGGGCCTGCATGCGGGCTATCTGGACAATCTCGCGCTGGTGGAACGGCTGCACCGGCTGCTGCTCGACGTCATCAAGGATGAATTCGAGCGGCTGGCGGTGCTGGAGATCAACCCGGTGCAGGCGCTGTTGCTGTTCAACATCGGCGACAACGAGGTGACGGCGGGCGAGTTGAAGACGCGCGGCTACTATCAGGGCTCCAACGTCAGCTACAACCTGAAGAAGCTGGTGGATCTGGGCTACATGCACCACCAGCGGTCGGAGGCGGACCGGCGGTCGGTGCGGGTGCGGCTGACGGAAAAGGGGCGGCGCAACCGGGCGCTGGTGGCCGACCTGTTCGCGCGCCATGCCGCGGTGATGGGCGAACGCGGCGTGCTGGACGCCCGCGCGATGGAGGACATCAACACCGCGCTGCGCCGGATGGAACGGTTCTGGACCGATCAGATCCGGTATATCTACTGACGGGGCTGGATGCCCCGGGGGCGAGGCGCCGGAATTTTCCTGCGAAAAATTCCGGCGCGGCCGTACCGGATGGCGCTGCGGTGTGCGGTCGGGCAGGGGGACGGGCGGGGCGGCGGACTGGCGGGAAGTGGTTCGACGCCGGCGGGGTACAGCCGGCGGCGGGTTAGGGCGATGCGATGGGCCGTCTGGCAGGGCCGCGCGGGGGCCGGGGCAGGCGGGCGCGACAGGCTGGCCGGAGAGCATCCCGCGCTTGGCGGAACGAGGGCCGAAACGGCGCGAGGGGGATATGGCTCCCGCGGGTGGGAGCCGGGCCCGCGCACCGGCCCTGCGGCGTTCAGCGCCCGGCGGGGCGAAGGCGGGTGGCGGCGTAGCCGTTGGCCTCCATCAGCTCGCGCGCGGCGGTCAGGCGGTCCTCGCCCCCCGTCGCATTGCGGTCGAGGATCAGGCCGAAACGGCCCGAGGGCGTGCCGATCGCCAGGGTGCGATAGCCGACATCGACCCAGAGCACCCACCACGGATCCGCAAACCCGCTGACCGCCAGCCGCCCCGGGCCCACTTCGCGCGCGGTGGCGGCGATGCGGCGGTTTTCCCCCGCAAGGCAGAGCCGCCCGTCGAGCGCCAGCGAGCCGTCGGGGCGGGCGCGGATGTCCAGCGTGCCGGGGGTGCAGGCGGGGGCGCCCGGGGGTGCGGCCTCGGCCCGCTGGTGCCAGCGCCCGGCGATGCCGGCGGGGGCGAAGGCGGCGGCGGACCAGATCCCCGCGCCGGGGTCGCGCAGGGCCGCGCTTTGCGGC
This sequence comes from Ruixingdingia sedimenti, assembly GCF_031432425.1. Taxonomy (NCBI): domain Bacteria; kingdom Pseudomonadati; phylum Pseudomonadota; class Alphaproteobacteria; order Rhodobacterales; family Paracoccaceae; genus Ruixingdingia; species Ruixingdingia sedimenti. Next base: position 8,111 of record NZ_JAVKPH010000049.1, read on the forward strand.
GGGCCGGAGGAGCAGGCGGCCAGCAGGGCGAGGCAGGCGGCCAGCGCGGCCTGCGGCAGATGTCGGATACATGCGGTCATCATCCGGGCCTTTCCCCTGAGGGCGGGCGCTTGCCGTCTTTGCCTGCCGCCCCCGCTGCTGCGCCGAAAATTTTTCGGCGAAAAATTTTCGTCCCCTCGCCCGGGAGCGGCCGGGATGTGCATCACCGTTGGGGCAGGGCGGGGCAAGAAGATGCCCTGCCTTTCACCCGCCCGTTGCGCGACGTCACCGGGGGCGGGTGCGACGGACGAAATGGGCAGGTCGGCGCCTGTCCCCGTGTGCGTATGCATGCCCTCGGCGGGGCGGCGGGCCGGGCCGCTTGCCGGGGGCGTCGGATCCCCGGCCGGACAAGCGGAACCCGCAACCCGCGGCATGGGCGATGGCCCTCGCCAGCCCGACGAAGAAGGCGATTCCCCTACCGCAGGCACTGCGTCACCTGCCGGCCGCGCGCATCCAGAACGTCGTGGCAACCGAACAGCGGCGAGACCGGTGCGCAGGTGCCGCTGCGGGCCAGGCATTCGCCCGCGCAATCGGCCCCGGTGCGGCACTGCCGCCCGGCGTCGGCATGTTCGCGCAGGCAATAGAAGGCCCCCGCCGCCGTCCCCTCGTACCGCCCGCCGCGGCGGGTGCAGGCGCTGCGCTGGTCCTCGGCGCCGATCGCACCGGGGGCGGCGGGCGCAGGCGGTTCGCCCCGGCAGCCCGCGGCCAGCGCCAGCAGCAGAAGGGGGGCGAGGGCCCGGACCATCGGCTCAGTACGGCATCGGATGGTTGCGCCGCGTGGCCTCGATTTCGGCCAGCACCTCGGGGTCCAGCACCATCCCGGCGGCGGCCAGATTGGTGCGCAACTGGTCCATCGTCGTCGCCCCGATGATCGGGACCACCGGGAAGGGACGGGTGCGGATGAAGGCGAGCGCCATCTGGCAGGGGTCGAGCCCGTGCCGCGCCGCCACCCCCAGATAGGCCGCCACCGCCGGAAACACCTGCGGCGTGATCCGCCCGCCCAGATCGGGCGTGGCCGCGCGCCGGGTACGCTCGGGCGTCACATCGCCCGCGTATTTGCCCGACAAAAGCCCCGTCGCCAGCGGCGAATAGGCCAGCAGCGTCACCTGTTCGTTATGCCCCAGTTCGGCGAAATCGGTATCGTAGAGCCGGCAGAGCAGCGAATATTCGTTCTGCACCGTTTCCACCCGCGGCCAGCCGTTCGCCTCTGCCAGCCGCAGCCATTGCGCCGTGCCCCAGGTGGTTTCGTTCGACAGGCCGAAATGGCGGATCTTGCCTTCGTTCACCAGCTTCTGCGCCTCGGCCAGCACCTCCTGCATATTGGCGATGGTCGCCGCGCGGTCCTGCTTCGACGGATCGTAGGACCAGTTCCGCCGGAAGGCGTAGGATCCGCGGTTCGGCCAGTGCAGCTGATAGAGGTCGATCACATCGGTGCGCAGCCGCCGCAGGCTGGTCTCTGCCGCCGCGCGCAGGCCGGCCCCCGTGATCGGCCCGCCGCCGCGCACGCTTTGCTGCCCCGGGCCGGCGATCTTGGTGGCGATCACCACATCCCGCCGCCGCCCGCCGCCGGCCAGCCAGTTGCCGATGATTTCCTCGGTCCGGCCCACGGTTTCGGGGCGGACCGGGTTGGTGGGATACATCTCTGCGGTGTCGATGAAGTTCACGCCATGGTCCAGCGCCATGTCGATCTGGGCATGGGCCTCTGCCTCGGTGTTCTGGGTGCCCCAGGTCATCGAGCCGAGGCACAGTTCCGACACCATGATCCCCGTGCGCCCGAGCGGAAGCTTCTGCATCGCCATTCCCCGTCATCTGGTTTCCGCAGCGGACCCTAGCGTCTGACGCCGCGGGGGCAAGGGCAGAGTGCCCATCCTGCCGGAAAGGCGCCTGCGGGCCCGTCGCGAAATGCGATGCCCCCGCGCACCGGGACTGGCGTTCCGCCGGGGCCGCAGGCAGGATGCGGCCAGCCCTGTCCTGCTGCGGATTGCCAGATGCGCCTGATGATTTCCCTCGCCGCGCTGTTCCTGTCGGTGATCCTGCTGCAACTGGGCCTGCAATCGGTCCTGCCCTTCGATGCGGTGTCGGGCATGGCGCTGGGGTTCAGCGCCGGGCAGGTGGGCTTGCTGGGGTCGGCGCATTTCCTGGGGTTCTTCGTCGGCTGCTGGTGGGCGCCGCGGCTGATGGGCGAGGTCGGCCATTCCCGCGCCTTCGCCGCCTTCACCGCCGCCGGCACGATCGGCGTGCTGGCGCATATGATGGTGGCGGATCCCTGGGCCTGGGCGGTGATGCGCATCGCCACGGGGCTGGCGACGGCCGGGTGCTATACGATCATCGAGGCCTGGATGCAGTCCAAGGTCAACAATGCCAACCGGGGCCGGGTGGTCGGCATCTACCGGGTGGTGGACATCACCGGCTCGCTCGCCGCGCAACTGCTGATCGGGGTGCTGACGCCGGCGGCCTACCTGTCCTACAACGTGCTGGCGCTTCTGTGCTGCGCGGCGCTGTTTCCGATGGTGCTGACCAAGGCAGAGGCGCCGCAGACCGGCCTTGCCCCCCGCCTGCGGCCGTGGCTGGCGTGGGAACGCTCGCCCCTGGCGGCGGTGGCGGTGGTGGCCTCGGGGGTGACGATCTCGGCCTTCCGGTCCATCGGGCCGGTCTACGGGATCGAGGTCGGGCTGAACACGGAAATGGTGGCGCTGTTCCTCGGCGCCTTCGTGGTGGGCGGCGGGGTGGCGCAGTTTCCGGTGGGCTGGCTGGCCGACCGCTACGACCGGCGCAAGGTGGTGATCTGGCTGGCCGTCGCCACGGTGGCCAGTTGCCTTCTGGCCATCGGCGTCGAGGGACTGGGGGCCGAGGCGGTGCTGATCGCCGCCGCCATCTTCGGGCTGGCGAGCTATCCGGTGTTTTCGGTGGCCGCCGCCCATGCGCATGACCATGCCGCCGCCGACGAACGGGTGGAACTGTCGGCGGCGCTGATGTTCCTTTACGCCGTGGGCGCGATCGCGAGCCCGCTTGCCGCGGCTTATCTGGTCGATGCGTTCGGGCCGGCGGCGATGTTCGCGCTGATCGCGCTGGTCAATGCGGTGCTGGCCGGGTGGGGGGTGCTGCGCCTGCGCGCCCGGGCCAGCCCCGAGGCGCGCACCGCCTATACCTATGTGCCGCGGACCTCGTTCCTGATCGGCCGGCTTCTGGGCCGGGGCAGGGAGGAAGGCGCGCCGAAGGACGACGGCGCGCCCTGAATTTTCGCCGGGGCCGGTCTTGACCTCGATCATGGCCGTGCCGCGCGGCCGTGCTAGTCTGGGCCGACCGGATCCAAGGAGGACAGCCCATGCAGATCGGATTTTCCGGCAAGACCGCCATCGTGACCGGCGCCGGGTCGGGCATCGGCGCGGCCATCGCGCGCGACCTGGCAGCGGCGGGGGCGGCGGTGGTGGTGTCGGACGTGGATGCCGCCAAGGCCCGCGCGGTGGCGCAGGACATCACCGCCGCAGGGCAGCGCGCGCGGGCAGAGGTCACGGATGTCGCCGACCCCGCGGCGGTCGAGGCGCTGGTGGCGGCGGCCGAAAGCTGGGGCGGCGGGCTCCACCTTCTGGTCAACAACGCCGGCATCGGCGGGCCGCAGGCAAGCACCGGCGAATACCCCCTCGACGGCTGGCGGCAGGTGATCGGGATCAACCTCGACGGCGTGTTCTACGGGCTGCGCTACGGCATCCCGGCGCTGGCGCGCGCGGGCGGCGGCGCGGTGGTCAACATCGCCTCGATCCTCGGGTCGGTGGGCTGGCAGGGCGCGCCGGCCTATGTCGCGGCGAAACATGCGGTGGTGGGCCTGACCAAGGCCGCGGCGCTGGAATATGCGGGCCAGAACATCCGCATCAACGCGGTCGGCCCCGCCTTCATCGACACGCCGCTGCTGTCGAACCTGCCGGGCGAGGTGAAGGACATGCTGGTCTCGCTTCACCCCGCGGGGCGGCTCGGCCGGCCCGAAGAAGTTTCGGCGCTGGTGCTGTTCCTGCTGTCGGAACAGGCGGCGTTCGTCACCGGATCCTATCATCTGGTGGATGGCGGCTATACCGCGCGCTAGGGGCGCAAGGCGGGGCGGGCCCCGCCCTGCGAGGGGGCCTTTTTCCCGGGCGGTCGTGCCGGGGGTAAGGGCGGCGCCGGGGGCCAGCCCCCGGACCCCCGGGATATTTAGAGACAGAAAGTGGAGGCAGTGCGTCGCTCTGTGCGGAAGGGCCTGCGCAGTTTCATCTTGCCCCAAATACTCCGGGGGTCCGGGGGCTGGCCCCCGGCTCTGTCCCCTCCATGGGCGCAACGCGGGGCCTGCGCAGAATCCCGTTCCAACCCGCCGCGCGATGGTCTAAACCCCGACCCGGTATGGAACCGGGGGCGGGCAATGGCGCGGCATCTCATCACTTCGGCGATCCCCTATATCAACGGGATCAAGCATCTGGGCAACCTCGTCGGCAGCCAGTTGCCGGCCGATCTCTATGCCCGCTACCTGCGCGGGCGGGGCCATGAGGTGATGTTCATCTGCGCCACCGACGAACACGGCACCCCGGCAGAGCTTGCCGCCGCCAAGGCGGGCAAGCCGGTGGCCGAATACTGCGCCGAGATGCATGAGGTGCAGGCCGAACTCGCCCGCGGGTTCCGGCTGTCCTTCGATCATTTCGGCCGCTCGTCCTCTGCCCGCAACCATGCGCTGACGCAGTATTTCGCCCGCACCCTCGCCGAACAGGGGCTGGTGGCCGAGGTCCTGGAAAAGCAGGTCTTTTCCATCGACGACGACCGTTTCCTGCCCGACCGCTATATCGAGGGCACCTGCCCGAACTGCGGCTACGAACGCGCGCGCGGCGACCAGTGCGAGGAATGCACCAAGCAGCTGGACCCGACCGACCTGATCAACCCGCGTTCGGCCATCTCCGGCTCCACCCGGCTGGAGGTGCGCGAGACCAAGCACCTCTACCTGCGCCAGCGCGCGCTGAAGGGCGATCTGGAAGCCTGGATCGACAGCAAGACGGACTGGCCGGTGCTGACCACCTCGATCGCCAAGAAATGGCTTCACGACGGCGAGGGCCTGCAGGACCGCGGCATCACCCGCGACCTCGCCTGGGGGGTGCCGGCGCAGTTCGAGGGCGCGCCCTGGACGGGGATGGAGGGCAAGGTCTTTTACGTCTGGTTCGACGCGCCCATCGAGTATATCGCCGCCACCGCCGAATGGGCGGATGCGCGGGGGCAGGGCGATGATGCCTGGCAACGCTGGTGGCGGACGGACGCGGGCGCGGGCGACGTGACCTATACGGAGTTTATGGGCAAGGACAACGTGCCCTTCCACACGCTGTCGTTCCCCGCCACGATCATCGGCGCGAACCGTGCAGGCGGCGCGCAGTGGAAGCTGGTCGACTACATCAAGTCCTTCAACTACCTCAACTATGACGGCGGGCAGTTTTCCACCAGCCAGGGCCGCGGCGTGTTCATGGACCAGGCGCTGTCGATCCTGCCGGCGGATTACTGGCGCTGGTGGCTTTTGTCCCACGCGCCCGAGACCTCGGACAGCGAATTCACGTGGGAGAATTTCCAGGTCTCGGTCAACAAGGATCTGGCCGATGTTCTGGGCAACCTCGTCAGCCGGGTGACGAAGTTCTGCCGGTCCAAGTTCGGCGAGGCAGTGCCCGCGGGCGGCGCCACCGGCGCGCGCGAGGATGAACTGGTGGCCGAACTGACCACCCGCATCCGCGCCTACGAGGCGCATATGGAGGCGGTCGAGATCCGCAAGGCCGCGCAGGAACTGCGGGCGATCTGGGTGGCGGGCAACGAATACCTGCAATCCGCCGCACCGTGGAGCGTGGTCAAGACCGACCCGGACCGGGCGGCGGCGCAGATCCGGCTGGCGCTGAACCTGATCCGGCTTTACGCGGTTCTGTCGCGGCCCTTCATCCCCGATGCGGCGGCGGCGATGATGGCCGCTCTCGGCACCGAGGACTGGTCCTGGCCGGGCGACGTGGGGGCGGCGCTGGCGGTGCTGCCGGCGGGCCATGCCTTCGCCACGCCCGACGTGCTGTTCCGCAAGATCACCGATGAGGAGCGCGCCGACTGGCAGGTGCGTTTCGCCGGGCGGCGCGCCTGACGTTGGCGGCTTGGCCCCCCTGAACAGGGGGGATGGCCGTGATTCCCTTTGCTGATTCGGCATCACGGTGCCTAGGCTTCGGCTGACGCGATTGGCGCGTTCCGGGCCGCTGGCCTTGCCTTGGCCGCCGGCCCCAGACCGGAGGATGTCATGAAACTGCATTATGCCGCATTCGTCCTTGCCGCCAGCCTCGCGCTTGGCGGTGCCGCCATGGCCCAGGACAAGGCCGCAGAACAGACCAAGCCCGAAGAACAGGCCGAACAGCGCATCACGCTGGAAACCGCCACCAGCCTGATCAACTACGGCAAGGCCAAATCCGACCCGCTGGCGCTTCTGGCCGGGGCGCGGATGATGGCCAGCGTGCCCGCGAAGGTGATGGATGCCGAGGGCAAGGCCATGGATGTCGGCGCGGTGCTGGACGACGCGGTGAAGCTGTCGGGCGACAATGAACATGTCGCGGCACTGGCCGCCGATGTGCGCGACGATCTGGATACTTCGGACCGCGGCATGTGCTACTGGCAATATCAATGCTACTGGAACGGCTACTGCCAGTATTTCTGGTACTGCTACTGAACCCTGGCGGCGCCGGGCCCTTCCCGGCGCCCCGCCCGGTTCTTCCCCGCAAACGCACCCCCGCTTGACCACCCCGCCCCGATCTGCCACCCATGCCCAAGGCCGGGCCTGTAGCTCAATGGTCAGAGCAGGGCGCTCATAACGCCTTGGTTGGGGGTTCGAGTCCCTCCGGGCCTACCAAATTTTCCATTTTCACTTATATTCCAAGTAGTTGCCGGAATTTCCGGCATGCTTCCCGGCAGGTCCGTGGCCGCTGGTTCCCGGTTCGGCTGCGCCAGCGGCTTTTCCATTGCGGAATCTGCCGGCCCTTCGCGCTGCACTTCGGTCAGCGTCTTGTGGCCGGTGATCGCCATGGGGTCGTGCGCTGCCGCCCCTGCCGATCGCCGGGTGCAGGCCTTGCGCAGCCGAGGGCGATCACTCGGTCGGCCCGGCGGCGCCGCACCATTCGCGCCTCCGGTTGCCGAGGCCCGCCGCCCCCGCGCCCGATACCCGTCCTGTTCTGCGCCTTGTTTGTGGCCTTGCAAGGGAGTTGCGGCAGCGCGAGATGCGTGTTCTGCAACCGAAAATCGTTTTGACTATTAACGATAGTTGTTTATATAATCGTTTTATAGTACAGCAATGCAGGGACGGCATCATCGGTCCCGGGTGCCGGCAGAACAGCGTCCCGCGGTGGAGCGTGGCGTGATGTGGTGGGTGCGGGCGAGCGGCGGTATCGGCCGCCGCGCCCGGGCTGTCTGCTGCAGCGCGCCGGGCGCCCCGTCCGATGCTTCTGTTCGAACGAGACTTGACCCGCTGGGAGGAACACGATGGCAATCTGTGCTCTGGCATATCTGGGAATACGATCCGACAGGCTGGACGACTGGTCCGACTTTGCCGGAAAGCTTCTCGGGATGCAGAAGGTGGACCGGGCCGGGCGTTCGATGGCGTTCCGCATGGATGACAGGATGCAGCGGCTCGTCGTGTCCGACGAGAAGGGCGAGACGCTGGCCTTCCTCGGATTCGAGGTGGAACGCGCGGCGGATCTTCAGGCCTATGCCGCCCGGCTGGAGCGGGCGGGGGTGAAGGTGCAGCCCGGCACACGCGAACTCGCCGACCGCCGGCTGGTGGGCGAACTCATCTGGTTCGAGGATCCGATGGGCAACCGGGTGGAACTGGTCCATGCCCCGATGGTGACGGACGATCCCTTCGTGCCGGGCCGCCCGATCCAGGGGTTCAAGACCGGCCCCCTCGGCATGGGGCATGCGGTGCTGCATGTGCAGGACATCGACGTGATGATGCCCTTCTACCGCGACGTGCTGGATTTCCACGTGTCGGACTACGGGCTTGTACCCTATGGGCTGTATTTCTTTCATGTGAACGGCCGCCACCACAGCTTTGCGATGGTCGGTTCGGGGCAGCGGGGCTTTCATCATTTCATGGTGGAATACCAGAACCTCGACGATGTGGGGCAGGGCTACGACATCGCGATGGGTTCGGATCGCGTCAGCTATTCGCTCGGCCGTCATACCAACGACTGGATGACCTCGTTCTATGCGACCACGCCGTCGGGGTTCTTCGTGGAAAACGGCTGGGGCGGGCGCGTGATCGATCCTGCGACATGGACGCCGCACGAAACCCATGACGGGCCGAGCTTCTGGGGGCACGAACGGCTTTACCTGCCAGACGAGAAGGGCGGCCTGCGGGAGCGGATGCGCGACATGCGCATGGATGCCGCCCGACGCGGGCTGCGCGCGCCGCCGGCGGCAGATTGCCCGTGGCTTTTCGGTGAACTCGCCCGGGGCGGGCGGGGCTAGGGTCAGGACCCATTGATCTTGCGGTTGGGGCGTGATTCAGGCTCCGTGAGGAGACTGATCGATGAGCAACCTTTTCTGGCTGACGGAGGCGCAGATGGCACGTCTGGAACCGTTCTTTCCCAAGAGCCATGGC
>NZ_JAVKPH010000005.1:0-84933 GCF_031432425.1 Ruixingdingia sedimenti
ATCTTCACGTTCGACAGATCAACTCCACCCCCATCCGCACGAACACGCACCTTAACGTTGTAGTCAATAACTCGCTTCACAGGCACGAGGATCTTCATCGGTTCCTCCGGTTTCCTTGCTGTCCTACGGGTCCCGCGGGGCGGGGCCCTTGCCAATACCGTTCCGGTCCCGCCGGGCCGGGGTTATTCCGCCTGCGCCAGGATGGCGCGGGCGCGGATGCGCACGGGTTCGTCCACCATCGCGCCGTCGACCGACACCGCGCCGTCGCCCGAGGCGAGCACGCGGCGGGCCCAGTCGATTTCCGCCTCGCCCGGGGCGAAGGCGCGTTTCACCTGGGCGATCTGCGCCGGGTGGATGCAGAGCTTGCCGGTCATGCCGAGCGCGCGGGCATGCGCGGCATCGTCATGGGTGACGGCGGGGTCGTCGAGCCGCGTGGTCACGCCGTCGATCGGCGCCGCGATCCCGGCGAGGCGCGCGGCCAGCACCAGTTCGGACCGTGCGGGCAACAGCACCTCGCGCAGATGGGCGCAGCCGAGGTCGGCGCAGTAGTCGACCGATCCGAAGGCGATGCGCACCACGCCGGGGGCGGCGGCGAGGGCGCGGGCATTGGTCAGGCCCCGGCCGGTTTCCACCAGTGCGATCAGTGGCTTGCCCACCGCCGCCGATACCCGGGCCAGGTCCGCCGGGTCTTCGGATTTCGGCAGCATCACCGCGGCGACCCGCAGGCGGGCGACGGCGGCGAGGTCATCGGCATGCCAGGGCGTGCCCGCGGCATTGATGCGCACGATCACCGGCAGGCCGGTGAAACCGCAGTCGAGCGCGTCGCGCGCCGTGGCCTTGGCATCGGCCGGCACGGCATCCTCCAGATCGAGGATCACCGCATCGGCGCCCGAGGCCGCGGCCTTGGCGAAACGCTCTGGCCGGTTCGCGGGCACGAACAGCGGCGCGCGGATCGTGCCGAGGTCTACCATTCCGCCCGCGCCTCCATCGCCACCGGGCCGCCGATACGGGCGGTCCAGAGTTTCAGCGCGTCGCCGTCCGGTTCCGCGTTGATGGTGAAATCGGCGGTGTCGAAGATGGGCGACAGGCTGCGGAAGCTGAACCTTGCGGGCCGTGCGCCGCGGGTGTCGGCGGCCAGATGCGCCAGCAGCGTCGCCTGCAACGGGCCGTGGATGATGAGGCCGGGATAGCCCTCGACCTCGCGCGCATAGGGGGTGTCGTAATGGATGCGGTGGCCGTTGAAGGTCAGCGCCGAATAGCGGAACAGCAGGGGGGCCGAGGCGGTGATCCGCCGCGACTGCGCACCGGCGGGGGCGGCGGCAGGGGGCGTGGCCGGGGCCTTGGCGCCGCCGGTTTCCGCCGCGCGGTAGACGATGTCCTGCCGTTCGGTCAGCACGGCGCGGCCGTCACTGTCCACGCGATGTTCCACGGTGACGAAGCACAGCACGCCGCTGCGCCCCTCCTTCACCGTCACGTCGAGGATGCGCGAGCGGCGGGTGACGCGTTCGCCCACGCGGATGTCGTCGTGGAAGGTGAAGCCGCCGCCGGCCCACATCCGCCGGGGCAGCGGCACCGGGGGCAGGAAACCGCCGCGCGCGGGATGGCCGTCCTCACCCAGACCCGCGGTGGGTGCCGCAGGCTGGCCGAGGCAGAAATGGATCAGCAGGGGCGCCACGGCGCCGGGGGCGGTGTCGCCCTGCCGGTCGAGCGTCGCGTTGAAACGGTGCACCAGTTCGGGGGTGACGGTTTCGGCGGCGCTGTCCTCGCGCCCGATCCAGCCGCGCAGATGGTCGATGTCGAGGGTCATCATGCCTCCTTCCCCGGAAGGGCCGGTACGGGCCCGTAGCGGCGATCCTCGCCCACGAAGACGGGTGCCGGGGCAGGGTATGACACCGGGCCGTTGGGTGTGTCCACCGTGATCCGGCGCAATTGGGGGTGGTGCGATAGGGCCTCCATGTCGTTGACAGAGGCAAAAGCTATATCTGCCGCGGTCAGCCGCGCAGTGGCCTCTGCCCCGGTCAGGCGGGCGAAGGCGGCGGCGGTCAGGGCGTCGGTGTCGGCCCGGTTCGCCACGCGGGCAACGTTGGTCGCGAACCGCGGATCCTGCGCCAGCGCCGCGTCCCCGATGACATCGGCGGCGAATTTCGCCCATTCGCGGTCGCTTTGCACCGAAATCAGGATCTGGCCACCGTCCTTGCAGGAAAACACCCCATAGGGCGCGATCGAGGGATGGGCCAACCCGATGCGCCTGGGCGACTTGCCGCCTTCGTGGTTCAGCAGCGGCACGGTCAGCCAGTCGGCCATCACGTCGAACATCGACACCGCGATATTCGCCCCCCTGCCCGTCACGCCGCGGCGGATCAGCGCCTCGAGTATCGCGGAATAGGCGGTGGCGCCGGTGGCGATGTCGACGATGGAAATGCCGACCCGCGCCGCCGATTCGGGCCCGCCGGTGATGGAACAGAGCCCGGATTCGGCCTGCACCAGCAGGTCATAGGCCTTGCGGTCGGCCATCGGGCCGCTGTCGCCATAGCCCGAGATCGAGCAGGTAATCAGGCGGGGAAATTCGCGTTCCAGCCGGTCGAACCCGAAGCCGAGCCGCGCCAGCGCGCCCGGTTTGAGGTTCTGGATCAGCACATCGGCCCCGGCCAGCAGATCGGCCAGCATCGCCTTGCCCTCTGGCCGCGTAAGGTCGGCCACCACGGTTTCCTTGCCGCGGTTCAGCCAGACGAAATAGCTCGACTGGCCCTTGGCCACATCGTCATAGCCGCGGGCGAAATCGCCCTCGGGCCGTTCGATCTTGATCACCCGCGCCCCGGCATCGGCGAGGCGGGAAGAGGCGAAGGGGGCGGCGACGGCCTGTTCCAGCGCCACCACCGTCAGTCCGGCCAAGGGCAGCATCAGAACGACCTCGGCAGGCCGAGGACATGTTCGGCCACATAGGACAGGATCAGGTTGGTCGAGATCGGCGCGACCTGATAGAGCCGCGTTTCGCGGAACTTGCGTTCCACGTCGTATTCGCAGGCGAAACCGAAACCGCCGTGGAATTGCAGGCAGGCATTCGCGGCCTCCCACGACGCCTTGGCGGCAAGGTATTTGGCCATGTTCGCCTGCGCGCCGCAGGGCTGGCCTGCGTCGTACAGGCGGCAGGCCTCGAACCGCATCAGATTGGCGGCCTCGACCTCGATGAAGGCTTCGGCGATGGGGAACTGCACGCCCTGGTTCTGCCCGATGGGGCGGCCGAATACATTGCGTTCGCTGACGTATTTCGACACCCGTTCCGTGAACCAGTAGCCGTCGCCGATGCATTCCGCCGCGATCAGCACCCGTTCGGCGTTGAGCCCGGTCAGGATGTACTTGAAGCCCTGGCCTTCCTCGCCGATCAGGTTTTCGGCCGGGATTTCGAGGTTGTCGAAGAACAGCTCGTTGGTTTCGTGGTTCACCATGTTCAGGATCGGGCGCACCGTCATACCCGAGGTCATCGCCTGCTTGATGTCGACGATGAAGATCGACAGGCCCTCGGATTTCTTCTTCACTTCGGACAGCGGCGTGGTGCGGGCCAGCAGGATCATCAGGTCGGAATGCTGCACCCGGCTGATCCAGACCTTCTGGCCGTTGATCACGTATTTGTCGCCCTTGCGCACCGCGGTGGTCTTGAGGCTGGTGGTGTCGGTGCCGGTCGTGGGTTCGGTCACGCCCATGGATTGCAGGCGCAGTTCGCCCGAGGCGATTTTCGGCAGGTATTTGCGGCGCTGTTCGTCGGACCCGTGCCGGATCAGGGTGTTCATGTTGTACATCTGCCCGTGGCAGGCGCCGGAATTGCCGCCCGAACGGTTGATTTCCTCCATGATCACCGAGGCTTCGGTCAGGCCGAGGCCCGAGCCGCCGTATTCTTCCGGGATCAGGGCGGCCATCCAGCCGGCGCGGGTCAGCGCCTCGACGAATTCCTCGGGATAGGCGCGGGCCTCGTCCACCTTGCGGTGGTATTCGTCGGGGAACTGCGCGCAAAGCGCGCGCACGGCGTCGCGGATGTCCTGATGATTGTCGGAAACGGTCTGCATCGTCCTACCTGCTGCTTGGCCTGGGCCGCTGCGGCCCCGCTGGATGCGGTTTTCTAGCATCCGGGGGCGGGTGGGGATAATGCCGTCTGCCTTTGGGAGATATATCGGGCAGAGATAGCTCAGCCCGCCGCGGCATCCTCTGCCGTCAGCAGCCCGGCATCCGCCAGCGCCGCGCCCCAGGCCTGCGGGGTGGTGAACAGATGCACCTGCCAGCCCCGCGCGGCGGCCACGGCGATGTTGTCGGCGCGGTCGTCGGCGAACAGCAGCCGGTGGGGGGCGATACCGCTGTCGGCCTCGACATGGGCATAGATCGCGGGGTCCGGCTTTGCCATCCGCAGATGGCCCGAGATATAGGCCCGGTCGAATTCGTCCAGAAAATCATACCGCCGGCGGGCCAGCGCGAAGGGTTCCACCCCGAAGTTGGTCAGCGCGAACACCGGCACCCCGCGCGCCCGCAGCCGCCGCAGCAGCGCGACCGACTGCGGGATGGCGGGCTGCGCCATGTCCAGCCAGCGGTCGTGCCAGAGCCGGATCGCGTCGCCCCAATGCGGATGCGCCGCCGCCACCTGATCCACCACGGCGGCAAAGCCCTCGCCCCGGTCGATGCGGTCGTTCATGCCGTGCAGGTCGATTTCGGCGAACATCGCCCGGCGGGCCTCCGGCCCGATCTCGGCGTCGTAGAACAGTTCCGGCTGCCAGCGGATCAGGACATTGCCGATGTCGAACACCACCGCCCCTACGGTCATGCCTGCCCCCTCGCCCGGCGCGCCAGCACGGATTCGCGCCACATCATGTAAAGCCCCCCGCCCAGGATCAGCGCGATGCCGGTCCAGGTCACGGCATCGGGCCATTCGGCAAAGATCGCGGCGCCCCAGAACACCGCCATCAGCAGCGAGACATATTCGAACGGCGCGACCAGCCCCGCCTCGCACAGCCGGTAAGCCTGCCCGATCAGCACCGCGCCCGCGCCGTTCGACAGACCCAGCAGCAGGAACACCAGCCAGTCCCCGGCCGGGGGCCAGACCCAGGGCCGGGTGAGGAAGGCGAGCATCCCGCTGTCCTGCGCATAGGACCCGTCGCCAAGCGTCAGCCCCACCGCCGCGGCGGTCAGGATGAAGCCCAGTTGCGCGGAAAGGGCCATCGCCGGGGCGGTGTCGGTCACGCCGAGCCGCCGCGTGACCATATGCACCAGCGCATAGAAGGTGGCCGCGGCCACCGCCAGCAATGCGGCGGGCTGCACCACGCCGCTGCCCGGCCGCTGCATCACCACCACGCCCAGAAGCCCGACCCCCACCGCGATCCAGCGCCGCGGGCCGATGCGTTCGCCCAGCAACGGCGCCGAAAAGGCGGTGATCAGCAGGGGGGCGACAAAGAAGATCGCCACCGCCTCTGCCAGCGGCAGCATGGCGAGGCACATGAAGAACATCAGGTTGGACGTGACCATCAGGGTGGTGCGCAGCAGATGCAGCCCCGGCCGCCGGGTGCGGATCTGCCCCCATCCCCCCGTCAGCGGCAGGATCAGCCCCACCACCAGCACCAGCGCCAGCAATGCGCGGATCATCAGCACCTGATGCAGGGCATAGCCGCCGGCAAGGAACTTGACCGCCATGTCGCCGACGGAAAACAGCGCCGCCGCAAGGGCTGCGGACCCGATGCCGAGCGCGGTGCGCGGGATCGCCATGTCAGCCCGCCGGCCTTGCCCGGAGCGCGCGGTCGAGCGCGTCGAGGAACCGCGAACGGTCGGCGGCCGAAAACCCCCGCCCGCCGCCTTGGCGGAAGGGATCGGCCGCGCGCAGGTCGGTCATCAGGTCGCGCATCGCCAGCGCCTCGCCCACATTCGCCGCCGTCAGCGCGCTGCCGTCATGGCGCAGCACCTGCGCCCCCGCCGCCACGCATTTCGCCGCCAAGGGCATGTCGGATGTCACCACCACATCGCCGGGCCCCGCGCGTTCGGCGATCCACATGTCGGCGGCATCGGGGCCCTCGGGCACATAGACCATCCGCACCAGCGGGTTGGCCGAAGGCCGCAGCCCGCCGTTCGACACCATGAACAGGGCCACCCCGTGGCGCGTGGTGACCCGTTCCGCCTCTGCCTTCACCGGGCAGGCGTCGGCATCGACATAGACGGCGCGCCCGATGGCCGGATCGTCAGACATTCAATGCCGCCGCGTGGAAGCCCATGTGATGTTCCATGAAGGTGGCGACGAAGAAATAGCTGTGGTCGTACCCCTTCTGCATGCGGAACACCGCGCCTTGGCGGTGGGCGGCGATGGCCTCTGCCAGCGCCTCGGGGCGCAGCAGGTCGATGAACTGGTCCGACGCGCCCTGGTCGATCAGCATCGGCCCGTCGAAGCCGCGCTTCTTCATCAGCAGCGTCGCGTCATGCGCCGCCCATTTCGCGGTATCGGCACCCAGATAGGCGGTGAGCTGCTTGCGCCCCCAGTCCGATTGCGTGGGATTGGCGATCGGCGCAAAGGCCGACACCGACCGGAACCGGCCCGGCAGGCTCATCGCGATGGTCAGCGCGCCATGGCCGCCCATGGAATGGCCGGTGATGGACTGGCGTTCCTCGTCCAGCGGAAAGGCGTTGAAAAGGACACGGGGAAGCTCTTCGGTCACATAGTCCCACATGCGGAAATGCGGCGCCCATGGCGCCTCGGTCGCATTGACGTAGAACCCCGCGCCCTGGCCCAGGTCATAGGCCGGATCGTCCGCCACCCCCGGCCCCCGGGGGCTGGTGTCGGGAAAGACCAGCGCCAGCCCGTGATCCGCCGCCCACCGCTGTGCGCCGGCCTTGACCATCGCGTTCTCATGCGTGCAGGTCAGCCCCGACAGATACCAGACCAGCGGCACCGCGCCCTGTTCGGCTTCCTCGGGCAGGAACAGGCCGAAGGTCATGTCGCCGCCGCAGACATCCGACGCATGGGTATAGACCCCCTGCACACCCCCGAACGCCCGATTTTCCGATACCGTCTTCATGGTCTGTCCTTTCAGCCTGCCGTGACCCAGGCGATCACGGCCGTCACGGTCACGATGCTGACCGCCGTCGAAATCAGGATCGCCGCCGAAACCCGCTGCGGGGCGACCCCGTAATGCGCCGCCAGCATGTAGGTATTCCCCGCTACTGGCAACGCGGCGGCGGAAATCATCACCCCCGCGGCGTAGGGATCGACGCGGAACACCGCCAGCGCCGCCAGCGCGACAGCCGCGGGATGCAGGACCAGCTTGGCGAAGGACAGCCACAGCGCCACCTGCAACCGTTCGGCCGACCGCGCGGCCAGCGACGCGCCGATGGCGAACAGCGCCCCGGGCGTGGCGGCCGATCCCAGCATCGCCATGAATTCATCCACCGGGCCGGGCAGGGCGGCGCCGGATGCCCCCCAGGCCAGCCCCAGCACCATCGACACGATCATCGGGTTGCGCAGCAGGCCCATCGCCAGTTCCCGCACCATCGCCCCCGCCCGCATCCGCCCGCCGCGCGCGGCCGTCATGATCAGGGTGATGGCGCTGGCAAAGACCGCCATGTCGATGGTCAGCACCATCAGCATCGGCCCGACCGAGGCGGGGCCGAGCAGCACCGCCAGCATCGGCAGGCCCAGAAAGCCGGTATTGCCGCTGACCGCGCATTGCGATTCCATCGCCGCCTGTTCCACCCCGATCCGCCGCGCCAGCGCCACGGCGAAGGTCAGCGCATAGACCGCCAGCCCGCCGGCCAGATAGGCCGCCGCGAAACGGGCGTCGAAGATCTCTGCCAGCGACAGTTTGGCGGCAAACCGGAACAGCAGCGCCGACAGCGCGAAATAGAACACGAACCGCGTCAGCGCCGCCGTCGCCTCTGCCCCGAAGAAACGGCTGCGCCCGGCCCAGTAGCCGACCCCGATCAGCGCAAAGAAGGGAAGCGTTTTCAGAAGGATGGGCAGCATGGGATACTCGGCGTCGATCCTGCCGAAGCTTCCACGCCGCGGGGCGGGATGCAAGGCGTGAAAACGCCGTGCAACCCCGGCATGGCCGGCGGGTCTAACCCGCCTGCGCCGCCGGTGCCAGCCGGACCCGCGCGTCGGGACCACGCGGATCGCAGGCGAACAGCGCGGGCCGTGCGGTCAGGTAGGCGCGCCAGGTCTTTTCGGGGGTGGATCCGATGGTGAAGCCGTGTTGGCTGTGCATCTGGCCACTCAACGTCACGATGCTAATGCCCTCGCTATCGGCCTTGGCAATGACTGCGCGGATGCGTTGATCGAGTTTCGACAGAGGCGGGTTTTGAGGTGCGGTCTTGACCGGCATCGTGGCGGGTGCGGCACTCGGTGGCGCCAGTTCCACAAAATCAGTGCAGGCCCGCCGGAACGCCTCGGGCGCCTTCGCTTCGCCCATGCCGATCACTGTCAGATGGCGTTCGCGCAGGTAATGCGCCAGATGCGCGAAATCGCGGTCCGACGAGGCGATGACGATGGTCCTGACCCCGCCGCGATGCGCCAGATCCACCGCCTCGATGGCCAGCAGCATGTCGGTCGCGTTCTTGCCGCCGCCGCTGTGGCACAGGCGGAACCCCGGCGCGGCCTCCCACAGCGGCAGAAGCTTCATGTTGCCGTAGACGCGCTTGATCACCACCCGCCCATGGCTGGCGGATCGGGTCAGCAACCGCCCCGCCAGTGTCGCGGGCAGGTTGTCGCCATCCACCAGCAGCGCCACCGCCCCCGCCGCCTGCACCGCCCCCGCGAAATCCGCCCGCTGTTTGATCATTCAACCATCCTGCCCGATCGGCGCAGGATTCGCGGGAAAAGCGGCGCCAGTGCGGCGGGCCGGGGGCGGAAATCCGGGGGTCAGGTCACGTCGCGCGCCAGCAGCTGCCCGCCGGGGCCCTGCTTCACCTCGAACCGCGGCAGCTTGTGCATCAGGTCGCTGAGCTTGGCGCTGCCATAGGTGCGGGTGTCGAAGTCGGGCGAGCCTTGGGTGATGTACTGCCCGATCTGGCCCAGCGAATACCACTCGCCGTCCGGGTCGATGGCGCGCATCGCGGCGATGATCAGGGGGATGGCCTTGGCCGGGGCCTCTTTCTGGCCGCGGGCGGGGGCGGGCGGTTCGGGTTCCGCCCGGCCCGTGCGGGCGGGTTCGTCGCGCCCCTCGTCGCCGCGCAGGTTTTCCACATAGATGAACCGCTTGCAGGCCATGCGGAACGCCTCGGGCGTCTTCTTTTCGCCGATGCCGTAGACGTCGAGCCCCTGTTCGCGGATCCGCGCCGCCAGCCGGGTGAAATCGCTGTCGGAACTGACCAGAACGAAACCGTCGAACAGCCCCGAATGCAGGAAATCCATCGCCGCGATCACCAGCCCGATGTCGGAGGCGTTCTTGCCCTTGGTGTTGGAAAACTGCTGGTCCGCCACAAGGCCGAGTGCCGCGACCTTCTTGGCCCAGGCGTTCAGCCGCAGCGCCGACCAGTCGCCATAGATGCGCCGCACACTCGCCTCGCCGAGCGCCGCGATTTCCTCGAAGATCGCCTCGGCATAGCCGGCGGGCACGTTGTCGGCGTCGATCAGCACGCAAAGGCGGGGGGCGCGGGGCTGGGTCATCGGGTTCCTTCCATTTGATCCGACCTTGTGCCCGAAACGGCGCGCGGCGCAAGGCCGTGTGCATCCTTTTGCACAGTTGACTGACGGGCCGACTTGGGCAATCTCATCCCAAAAACGACTCGAGCAGACCAGTGATCACCCGACGTTCCCTTCTTGCCGGCACCGCCGGCCTTTCCGCCATGAGCCTTGCGGGCTGCGACCTGTTCGCGCCCCCCGTCCAGCGCGCCGAGGGCGCGGTGGCGCTGATCGAGGTGCACAAGGCCAGCCGCCAGATGCATCTCGTCACCCCCGAGGGCAAGCCGCTGCGGCGCTACCGCGTGGCCCTGGGCAACCCCGAGGGCCACAAGATCCAGCGCGGCGACCGGCGGACGCCCGAAGGGCTCTACCGTATCGACCGGCGCAACCCGAAAAGCGCCTATCACCTGGCGCTCGGCCTGTCCTACCCTTCGGTCGACGACATCCGCCGCGCCCGCGCCCAGGGCCGCGACCCGGGCGACAACATCTTCATCCACGGCGCCCCGAACGGCCAACCGCGCCCGCCGGGCGACTGGACCAACGGCTGCATCGCCGTGGACAATGCCGAGATGGAGGAAATCTGGGCCCTGGTGCCGCTCGGCTGCCCGGTGCGCATCCTCGCCTGATCCGCGGGTGAAGAGGTCGGCGGCGGGGGTTTCACACCCCGGCGCCGGCTGGTTCTCGAACCAGTGGCGCACCATCCGGCGCCCCGTGGGATATTTGTGCCAGCCTGAAGAACAGGGCGCTCCTTCACGGCAAGATCCCTGCCCTGTTCATTTTCTGTCCCCAAATATCCCGGGGGTCCGGGGGCTGGCCCCCGGCACCGACCCCTCCGCCCGCATTGCCGCCGGGCAAGGGCCGCGCGATACCCGTGGCATCGCGCGGCCCCGTGGGCGCCGGGTGGCGTCAGGTCATTCGGGCGTCCTGGTGTAGGCTTCCAGGATCGCGCTGCCCGGGCGGCCGCTGTCATCCAGCTGCTTGGCCCAGTCGGAGGCGACCGAGGTGATCTGCGCGCGCCAGCGGTCGGCCTCTTCCTCCGGGATTTCGGTGATCTTCAGCGTGCCCGCCGCGACATAGCTGTCGCGGATCTTGTTTTCCTCGGTATCCTGATAGTCGCACAGCACCTGCTGCGCCTCTTCGCCGGCGGCGATCATCGCCTGCTGCACATCGGCGGGCAGCTTGTCCCAGGTTTCCTGCCGGATACCATACAGCACCGCGGCAGAGCCGAGCGTGATGCCCTCGACCGTGTGGTGCAGCAGTTCCTGCAGGCTGAAGGGCGGTACGCCGACCCAGATGTAGATCGCGCCGTCCACGGTGCCGCGCGACAGCGATTCATAGACCTCGCCCGCCTGCATCTGCACCGGGATCGCGCCGAGGCCCCGGGCGGTCGCGCTTTGCGGCCCGGCCAGCGCGCGCAGCTTGAGGCCGTTCAGATCCTCGAGCTTCGTCACCTCTTTCTTCGTCGTCATCACCTTCAGGCCCGGAGGCGCGCCGACGAACAGCACCCGGATGCCGAGGTTGTCATATTCGTGCTGGTCCAGCAGCCCGCCGTCCTGCGCCATCGGCCATAGCCGTTTCACCGCGTCGCAGGTGCTGGTGGCCACGCCCGGCAGGTCGACCACGCCGCTCAGCGGCAGCTTGTCGGGCGAATAGGGGGCGCCGACGATGGCGAAATCGGCCAGCCCCGAGGACAGCAGCGACAACTGGTCCTTGCCGAGCTGGCTGGCGTGGAAGTTCTCGAACACCACCTTGCCGCCGGTGGCCTCGGTCACGGCCTCGGCAAAGACCTTGGCGCCGTGCTGATAGTACATGTGGTTTTCCGGCCAGAGGTTGGACAGCCGGATGGTGATCTTGTCGTCCGCTTGCGCCATGCCGCCGGTCAGCGCGGCGGCGAAGGCAAGGGCCGAGGCCGCCATGAACGATGTGATTTTCATATGTTCCTCCCGAAACTCGCGAAATCCGTGCCGCGCTCCCGGCGGCAGGGAAGGTTCTACCCTATCGCGTCCGGCCGTCGCGGGCTTTGGCCGGATCCATCGTGCAGTCCTATGGCAGGTATGCCCTGCGGCTCTGGCGGTTCGTGAATCCGCAAGCGGTGCTTCGTGATTTGGAACTTGCCCGGTTTCGGCCCGCGCCCTTACTGGAACGGCAGGATCAGAAGGGGGGCGTCATGTCGCAGGCGAAGGGGCCGCTGGCCGGGGTGCGGATCGTGGAACTGGGCGGCATCGGCCCGGTGCCGTTCGCGGCGATGCTGCTGTCGGATCTGGGTGCAGACATCGTCCGCATCGACCGGATCACCGCCCATGACGGCGGCGCGCCGATCGAGCCGCGGTTCAACCTGCTCAACCGGGGCCGGCGCAGCGTGGCGATGGATCTGAAGAACCCCGCCTCGGTGCAGGCGGTGCTGCGGCTGGTGGCGCAGGCGGATGCGCTGCTGGAAGGGTTCCGCCCCGGGGTGGCCGAAAAGCTGGGTCTGGGGCCCGACGCCTGTGCCGCCGCCAATCCGCGGCTGGTCTATGGCCGGATGACGGGCTGGGGCCAGGACGGGCCGATGGCGCAGGAACCCGGGCATGACGTCAACTATATCTCGCTGTCGGGCGTGCTGCATGCGATCGGCCGCGCGGGCGAGCCGCCGGCGATCCCGCTGAACCTGACGGGCGATTTCGGGGGCGGTTCGCTCTACCTCGCGCTTGGCGTGGTCAGCGCGGTGCTGGAGGCGCGGCAGTCGGGCCGGGGGCAGGTGGTCGACACCGCGATGGTGGACGGGTCGGCCTCGCTGATGACGCTGATCTACGGGCTGGTCGCGGCCGGGTACTGGCAGGACGAACGCGGGGTGAACCGGCTCGATTCCGGGGCGCCGTGGTACAATGTCTACGAATGCGCCGATGGCCGCTACGTCAGCATCGGCGCGAACGAGACGCGGTTCTACAACAACGCCGTCCGCCTTCTGGGGCTGGAAGGCGCGGGCCTGCCGGATCAGCACGACAGGGCGGGCTGGCCGATGATGAAGGACCGTTTCGCCGCCGCCTTCCGCAGCCGGACGCGCGACGAATGGGTGGCGCTGGCCGCGGGCAGGGAAACCTGCATCGCCCCGATCCTGTCGATGTCCGAGGCGCCGCACCACCCCCATCTGCGCGCCCGCGGCACCTTCGTCGAGGTCGAGGGCATCGTCCAGCCCGCGCCCGCGCCGCGGTTCAGCCGGACCGAAGCCGCGATCCAGCGCCCGCCCGCCGCACCGGGCGAACATACCGACGAGGTGCTGGCCGACTGGGGCTTTACGTCCGAGGACATCGGCGCGCTGCGCGGGGCAGGGGCGGTGGCCTGATCCCATAGGGCGGCCCTACGCCGTGTCTGCGGGGGGCCGAAAGGACCCGGGGCCGCATTGACAGGCCCTTGGCGCGGCGCGATACCGGACGGGCGGACCCTGCGGGCAGTGGCTCATGACCTTCAACCGGCTTCACCTGATCAGGCAGACCGATCTCTTTTCGCTCAAGCTGTTCATCTCGGCGGTGGAAGAGCGGCAGATCGGCCGCGCCGCCATGCGCGAGAACATATCCGCCTCCACCGCGACCAAGCGCATCCAGGATCTGGAGGAAATCGCGGGCATCAAGCTGCTGGAACGCACGCCCGCCGGGGTCACGCCCACGCCCGCGGGGCAGGTGCTGGAACGCTATCTGCGCAACATCTTCGGCCAGCTCGACGACATGCGGGCCGAGATTGCGGGGTTCAGCGAAGGCGTGCGGGGCGAGATCACGGTGGCCTCCGCCCGGTCGGTCATCGCGCCCTTCCTGGCCAAGGAACTGGGAGAGTTCGGCCGCGAATATCCGATGGTGGACCTGATCGTGCACGAGGTGGAAAACGCCCGCATCGTGCAGGCCGTCGCCAATGGCGAGGCGGAAATCGGCGTCTTCGCCGTCACCGCGGGCGTGGATCTGACCGGGGTCGATGTGGTGCCCTACCGCGAGGACCGCATCGTCGCGGTGATCCCGCGCAGCCATCCGCTCGCCGCCTGCGAAAGCGTGACGTTTCAGGACCTTCTGTCGGAAAACCTGATCCCGGTGCATGGCATGATGGGCGCTTTCGAAACCGCGAGCCAGCGTCTGGGGCGCGAATTCCGCCCCCGCTACGTCACCCGCAGCATCGAAGCCGCGATCAGCCTGACGCAGGCGGGGCTCGGCGTCACGGTGCAGCCCGAATGTCTGGTCAGCCGCGACCTGTTCGACGAGGTGGCGACGGTGCGGCTGGACGAACCCTGGGCCAAGCGGCTGATCAAGATCGCGACGCCGCGCGGCCGGGTGCCCAGCCGGGCGGCGGGGGCGCTGATGGCGCAATTGCTCGACCGGCCGGGGCAGCCCGCCCGCGACCGCAAGGCCCCGCGCGCGGGCTGAGGCCCCCGGCTCAGCGCCGGGGTGCTGCGTCCTGCCGGATCATGTCGGCGGCCTTTTCGCCGATCATGATGCAGGGCGCGTTGGTGTTGCCCGCGGTGATCGTGGGCATGATCGCGCCATCGGCGACGCGCAGCCTGTCCACCCCGTGCACGCGCAGCCGCGCATCCACCACCGCCATCCCGTCGCGGCCCATCTTGCAGGTGCCGACCTGATGCCAGCCGCAGTTGCCCACGGTTTTCAGGTGATGCAGCAGATCCTCGTCGCTTTGCGCGGCGGCGCCGGGCATGCGTTCGTTCACCACGCGGGCGGCGACGGGGGCGCTGCCCATGATCCGGCGCATCTTGCGGATGCCGATCAGGGTGCGGCGGGCGTCGTCGGGGTCGGACAGGTAGTTGGGCTGGAACAGCGGCGCCGCCAGCGGGTCGGCCGAGGCCAGATCGACCCAGCCGCGCGACCCGGGGTTGAGCAGCACCACCCCCGCGCTGACGCCCGGAAAGCTGTCGACGATCACCGCCCCCTTGGGGTGGAAGGTATAGGACAGCGGCCGCAGCACCATCTGAAGGTCGGGCTGTTGCAGGTCGTCGGAACTGCGCAGGAAGACCGCCGAGGCAGAGGCCGACATCGCCAGCACGCCCTTGCGGAGCAGCAGATATTTCATCCCCTCGATGTATTTCGCCAGACCCGAGACGCGGCTGTTGTAGGAACTGCCGGGCGTCACCTCCCAGATCATCGGGGCGAACCAGTGGTCTTGCAGGTTCTGGCCGACGCCGGGCAGATGCGCGCGCGTCTCGATCCCCGCGGCTTGCAGTTTCGCGCCGTCGCCCACCCCCGACAGCATCAGCAGTTGCGGCGAGTTCAGCGACCCCGCCGACAGCACGATTTCCCGCGCCGCCGAAATCACCCGGCGCCGGCCGTCCTGCTGCACCTCGATGCCGGTGGCCGCATTGCCCTCGATCACCACGCGCAGCACCTGCGCCTTGGTCAGCAGGGTCAGGTTCCTGCGGCTGTTCAGAACCGGGGCGATGAAGGCGGTATAGCTGCTTTCCCGCCGCCCGTCGCGGATGGTGTGCTGGTGGTAGTCGGCGCCCTCGTAGGGCGGTGCGTTCAGGTCGTTGATGCGCGGGATGCCGATGCCGGCGGCGGCAGAAAGGTAATCGTCGATCACCGGACTGCGCATGATCGGGTCGCTGACCCGCAGCGGCCCGTCGCCGCCGTGGATGTCGCTTGCGCCGCGGGTGTTGGATTCGGATTTCCTGAAATAGGGCAGGACGTCGTTCCAGCCCCAGCCGGGGTTGCCGAGCGATTCCCAATGGTCGAAATCCCGCGGGTGGCCCCGCATGTAGACCATGCCGTTGACCGAACTGGTGCCGCCCAGCATCCGCCCCCGGGGCCAGTAGATGCTGCGCCCCTCGATCCGGGATCCCGCTTCGGTGAAATAGGACCAGTTGAGCCGCTTTTCCAGAAACAGCTTGCCCATGCCCGCGGGCGAATTGACCCAGAAGTGGTCCGCGGACCCGCCCGCCTCGATCAGCAGCACCCGGTTGGCGGGGTCTTCGGACAGCCGGCCGGCCACCGCGCAACCGGCCGACCCGGCCCCGACGACGATGTAATCGTAAGTTTCCACGGCATTTTCCTCGGTCTGGGACAGTCCCGGAATGGTGCCGCCCCCGCCGGGGTGTCAATTCGGATTTGCCGAAGCGCGGCTTCGCGCCTGTCGAACCGGCCCGTGGCGGTGGTGCGGCGGGGGCGGTGCAGGGGGCATTCTGCCCCCTCTTGGCTTTCGCCAATTCACCCCCTGAGGATATTTTCGGACAGAAAATGAAGGGCGTGGCGCGGGAGTCCGCCGCCTTTCCATGTCAGGGGCCGGGGTGTCCCCGCACGGCGCGCCACCGGCAGGGAAAGGCGATGCCGTTACCGGCCATAGGCCCGCCCTGCGGCGGGGCGGTTGCGCCGGGGGGACCGCTGTCCGATCCTGCGGCCGGGCATCGGACAGGAGGACCCATGTTTGCAGTCGACCTTGACGAGGGATGGGCGGCGGTGCCCGGGACCTCGGGCATCCACATCAAGCCGCTCAGCGGCGATTTCGACGAGGCGGCGGGACGCGGGTTCCGTACCCGCTATGTCCGGTTCGACGCGGGGGGCGAGACCTTCGCGCCCTTCACCCACACCTATTGGGAAGAGGCGCTGCTGGTCGAGGGCACGCTGACCACCAAGGAGGATGGCAAGACCCTGACCGCCCCCGCCTATGTCATCCGCCCGCCCGGGACGCCGCATGGCCCGCTGCGGTCCGACACCGGCTGCCTGATGATCGAGATGCAGTATTTCGCCGACCGCGCGGTGGGGCTGGCGGGCTATCTGGACCGCAAGGCGCCGTAGGGCGCGGGCGGCTTCGAAAACCCCGAACCGCCGGTTCGGGTTTTGCAACTTGGATCGGCCCGGCCGCCTGCATAGGGTCTGCCCGGGCCGTGCGCGGGCTGCGCGGCGAACGGGAGGACATGGGATGGACAGCGATCTGCCGCTTGCCGGTATCGTGGTGGTCGAACTGGGCGACAGCGCGTCGGCGCCCTTCGGCGGGCAGGTTCTGGCCGCGCTCGGCGCCGAGGTGTGGAAGATCGAGCGGCCGGGCAGCGGCGATTCCTCGCGCGGGTGGGGGCCGTCGAAATGGAAGGGTGAGGGCGCGCCCTATCACGCGCTCAACCGCGGCAAGCGGTCGATCTGCCTCGACATCAAGGATCCGGCGCAGCTGTCCACCCTGCATGCGCTGATCGAGCAGCATGCGGATGTGTTCCTGCACAACCTGCGCCCGGGGTCGGCCGGGCAATACGCGCTCGACCCCGACAGCCTGCGCGCGCGCAAGCCCGAACTGGTCTGCTGCGAGGTCGGCGCCTTCGGCCATCTGGGCCCCTACAACACCCGGCCCGGCTATGACCCGCTGATGCAGGCCTTCGCCGGCATCATGAGCGTGACGGGCGAGGAAGGGCAGGCCCCGGTGCGCGCGGGCGTGTCGATCGTCGATTTCGGCACCGGCCTGTGGTCGGTGGTCGGCATCCTCGCCGCGCTGTTCCGCCGGGCGCGGACCAAGGCGGGGGCGACGGTCAACGGATCCCTGCTGGAAACCGCCATCGCCTGGATGACGATCAACCTGTGCAACTATGCCGCCGATGGCGATCTGGGCGGGCGGTGGGGGTCGGGCGTGCCGATCATCGTGCCCCACCGGGCCTTTCCGGCGTCGGACGGCCATATCATCGTCAGCGCCGCCAATGACCGGCTGTTCGCGCGGCTGGCCGATGCGCTTGGCCATCCCGAATGGGGTACGGACCCGCGGTTCGCCACCAATGCCGGGCGGCTGGCCAACCGGGCGGACATCGACCGGCTGATCGGCGAGGTGCTGTCGCAGAACACGCGCGCGCACTGGCAGGCGGTGCTGGAATCGCGCGGCCTGCCCACCGCGCCGGTGCAGACGGCGGCGGAACTGTTCCATCACGAACAGGCCCGCGCGCTCGGCATCTTCGGCAAGCCGTCCGAGGACGAGGTGGAAACCGTGCAACTGCCGCTGTCCTTTGACGGCAAACGCCCGCCGCCGCTGCATTCCGCCCCCGGCATCGGGCAGGATAATGCGGCGCTGCAACGGCTGATCCCCGGCGCGGCGGTGAGCGAGCGATGAGCGGCGGCCCGATGATCCCCGGCGACGACGGCATCACGCGCGAGGAGATGCACCAGCGCCGGATCGACTTCCGCGGCTACCGGCGCAGCGACGGGCTTTATGAAATCCACGGCCGCGTGACCGACCGCAAGACGACCGATTTCACGCCCGCCGGCGGATCGCGCGTGGTGCCGGCGCAGGCGGCGATCCACGACATGGGCGTGACGGTGGTTTTCGACCGCGAGATGGTGATCACCGCCGTCAACACCTTCATGTCCTCGCACCCCTACCGCAGTTGCGTGGGCGGTGGCGACACGTTGCAGGGCATCGTCGGCCTGCGCATCGGCGCGGGGTGGAACGCCGAGTTGCGCAAGCGCCTGCCGACCTGCGACACCTGCACCCATCTGCGCGAGATCCTGGTGCCGCTGGCCAGCGCCGCGATCCAGACCATGACGACCGAACGCAGCCGCGACATGGTGCAGGCGCTGGACGCGGCGGGAAACCCCGCCAAGATCGACACCTGCCACGCCTATGGCCGCACGCGCGAACTGGTGAGGAACCTCTGGCCCGACCAGTACCGGCCGCCGGAGGGCGAGCGGGGCTGAACCCGCCCGGGTCGGGCGTCCGGGCCGGGTCGGCATTCCTTCTTCCGCCCCGGCTGGCGAAGGCGCGCGCCTTCGCCACATCCTGCCGGTGGAGTTGCCCCGGCCGGGGGCCAAAGCCCTCGCCAGCGCCTGCCCTCGCCGTCTTTCACGGCACCCTCGCGCGACGGGCAGGGGAAACGCCTTGCGTTTCCTGATCTCGCCCGGCCCGGATGGCAGCGTTAACGAGCCTGCCCCCTCACATCCACTCGCCCTCGAAATCCTTCGGGATCATCAGGTTGTGCCGCCCGAGGTTGTGCACGTCGCGTTCACCGCACAGCGCCATGGTGGTGTCGAGTTCCTTGCGGATGACCTCCAGCGCCGTGGCCACCCCCGCCTGCCCCATCGCGCCGAGCCCGTAGACATAGGCCCGCCCGATCCACACGCCCCGCGCACCCAGAGCCACCGCCTTCAGCACGTCCTGCCCCGACCGCACGCCGCCGTCCATATGCACCTCCACCCCGTCGCCCACCGCGCGCAGGATGCCCGGCAGGCGGCGGATCGAGGACAGCGCGCCATCCAGCTGCCGCCCGCCGTGGTTCGACACCACGATGGCATCGGCGCCGAAATCGGCGGCGCGGCGGGCGTCGTCCTCGTCGAGGATGCCCTTGAGGATGAACTTGCCGCCCCACCGGTCGCGGATGCGGGCGATCTTGGACCAGTCGAGTTGCGGGTCGAACTGGTCGGCGGTCCAGCTCATCAGACTGGACGGGTCGGCGACGCCCTTGGCATGACCCACGATATTGCCGAAGAACCGCCGCTTGGTCCGCAGCATCTCCATCCCCCACCGCCAGCGCGTGGCCAGATCCGCCAGCACCGGCAACGTCAGCTTGGGCGGCGCCGACAGGCCGTTCCTCAGATCCTTGTGCCGCTGGCCGAGGATCTGCAGGTCCAGCGTCAGCACCAGCGCCGAACAGCCCGCGACCCGCGCGCGTTCGATGATGCGGTCCACGAAATCCTCGTCGCGCATGACGTAAAGCTGGAACCAGAAGGGCGCGGGCGAATGGGCGGCCACCTCCTCGATGGAACAGATCGACATGGTGGACAGCGTATAGGGCACGCCGAAGGCCGCCGCCGCGCGGGCGGCCTTGATCTCGCCATCCGCGCATTGCATCCCCGTCATCCCCACCGGCGCCAGCGCCACCGGCATCGCCGCATCCTGCCCGATCAGGGTGGTGCGGGTGGACCGGTTCGTCATGTCCACCGCCACCTTCTGGCGCAGCCGCAGGCGGGCGAAATCCGTCACGTTGTCGCGGAAGGTCTGTTCGGTATAGCTGCCGCTTTCGGCATAGTCGTAGAACATCCGCGGCACGCGGCGGCGGTAGAGACGCTTGAGGTCGTCGATGCAGGTGATGACGGGCATGGCCACGGCTCCGGCTGCGGTATCCGTCTTGCGTAGCAGTGCGGGGCGGATACGGCAACGGGGATGGTTCGGGGAAAGACGGGTGCCGTGGCCCCCGCATCCGCCGCGGTCATGTTCATGCGGGGGGAACCGGATGCCGTTGCCGGGGCTTGTCAGGCGGTGGCGGGACGACCGGATTGCACGATCAGGTTCTCGGGCACGAAGCCTGCGGTTCTTGCGGCGGAGATGAACGCCCGGCGCGCGGATCCGACGGACACCAGGCAATGCATCGCGGCCTCCAGCTGTTCCAGCGCGCGGTCGCGGGCCTCGTCGGACACCGGCCACTTGCTGCGCAACCAGTATCTGGCCTGCTCGATCGTGCTGAATTTCTGGATCTCGCCCCCGGGGGAGGTGACGAAGGAAAGGGGCTGCCCCCAGTGGATTTCCATCATGGTTTCAATGCCTTTCGGAAAAGCGGAACGGCGGCGCGCGTCGCGGCGGGCCGGCCAATAAAAAGGCGGGGCCGGCGTGATGCCGACCCCGCCACAATCCTGTCTACCGCTCTCAGGCGAGAGCGAGATTGGTCGCGGATTCGCGGCCGTTCCGGTCGGTTTCCGTGTCGAAGGTCACGGCCTGACCATCGTTCAGGCCACGCAGACCGGCGCGCTCCAGCGCGGAGATATGGACGAAAACGTCCTTGCTGCCACCCTCGGGCGCGATGAAGCCGAAACCTTTGGTGGAATTGAACCATTTCACGGTGCCCTTGGCCATCGTGATCTTCCTTCTGAAAATGCCGCTCACACAGCGCAGCGGCCCGGCAAAGCTGGAAATCGAAAGCTGAGCCGGGAAGGAACAGGTCCGAAATTAGTCATGCCCAACCCATATAGGATGCAGGCCGCCGGATTGCGAGGGGCCTGTGCGAAAAACTATTTCCGCGGACATATCGGTCGCCTGCCGCATCCTTCTTCTTGCGCGGAAACCCGGGCCGGAGCCGGCGCGGCTTGCGCGGTCAGTCCGGGCTGCGCATCGCCTCGTAGGCCGCGATCATGTCCAGGATCGCGCGCTTGTCGCCGGACGACAGGGTGACATCGCGTTTGTACTGCGACCCCTCGTAGCGCAGGATCGCCTCCCTGGCGGTGGCGAGGGATTTCAGGACCTTCAGATGATAGGCGTCGGGGGCGATATCCACCCATTCCCAGATCGTGGAATTGTTGTCGCGCTCGAACCCGCCGGAAACCAGCGGTTCCTTGACCCCGTCGTGCCATGCGTCCACGCGCTGCACGAAAAGCCAGTCGGAGGCAGTGTATTGGACCCGCAGGCGCAACCATGGGCGGCCGTTTTCGCCCTTCCGCCCGATATAAAGATATGCTGTCGATCTGCTGTTCAGGTATTGCGGCTGGCCCGGATGATGGAACCAGGTCACGCCTTCCACCTTGTCCTCCTTGCGGCGCAGCTTTGCGACGGCCTGCTGCCGGTCGGACCGGATGGCCGCGCGGTATTGGTCGACCTTCTGCCCATAGGTTCCGTTTTCCGGCCGGATCGCGGCCAGAAAGAGATAACCGTCGAGGTTCGCCTGCCGCGCGGAGGCCGGCAGGGGGCGGACGAAATCCAGCGCCGCCGCTTCCAGTTCGGCCCGCAGATCCTCGCCCGCATGGTCCCCGGTGGCCAATGCCGTGAATTTCATGCGGGCCTCGGCCCATTGCGCGGCGGCCACGGCCTTGCGCAGGTCCTCGACCCGCTGCCGGTCGCGGCGGCTTTGGGGCGCGGGCGCGGCGTCCTGCGGCGCTGCGGCGGATCGTTGCGCCTCCGGTGCCGCGCAGGCGTAGCGGGATACGACATCGGATATCGACCCGGCCACGAGGTCGGAAAGCTCCGGCGCAGGGATGCGCACCAGCCCCTCGCGGGTCTCGCCCTCGGCCAGATAGGCAAAGCGCAGCGGCGCGCATTGCACGAGGCGGACCGCGTAGGAGGTGCCCGATTTCCCCTCGCGCCGCGTGGAAACCTCTACCATGCCGTCATCGCGCCGGGTCAGGTCGTAGACGACATATCTGGCCTGCGCATCCGACGGGACATGGATCTCTCGCTCGGCCGGAACCGCGGCCGTCGCGAGGGCTGCGGCGGGGCCGGTCTTGTTGGAGGACGGCGCGATCAGCGGAAGCGCGATCAGGCAGGCGACAACCGAAACAAGCGCGCGCCTGCGGGTCCTGAACGGCCGGAACGGATAGATCAGCCCGGCAACCGAAGCGAAAAATCCCAACACCGCGAGGACCACGAGCACAGCTTCCATAACGTCACCTACCGTTCTGAACGGCGGCAGATGACGTTGGAACTCTGGCGATTGTTGGACCGGATCGCGTCACGGCCCGGAAAGCTCAGCCCCGATGCGCGCCCGCCGCCAGTTCGGCCACGCGCGCCAGCACCTCGGGCACGGGGCGGCCCTCGCCCACCAGCTTGACGATGGCCGAACCCACCACGCAGCCGTCCGCGACCCCGGCCAGCGCCTGCGCGCTTTCCGGCGTCGCGATGCCGAAGCCCACCACCACGGGCAGGTCGGTGCTGGCCTTGATGCGCGCGATTTCGGGCCCCACCGCCCCCGCCTGCGCCTGCGCCGCGCCGGTGATGCCGGTGACGGACACGTAATAGACGAAGCCGGAGGTATTTTGCAGCACCTTGGGCAGGCGCTGGGCATCCGTGGTCGGCGTCGCCAGCCGGATGAAGTTCAGCCCCGCCGCCTGCGCGGGCAGGCACAGTTCGGCATCCTCTTCGGGCGGCAGATCGACGACGATCAGCCCGTCGATCCCGGCCTCTTTCGCCTCGGCCAGGAAACGGTCCACCCCGCGGGAATAGATCGGGTTGTAATATCCCATCAGCACGATCGGCGTGCCCGCATCGCCCTGCCGGAACGCCCGCACCATATCGAGCGTTTTCGCCAGCGTCTGGTGGCCTTCCAGCGCGCGCTGCCCCGCGGCCTGGATCGTCGGGCCGTCGGCCATCGGGTCGGTGAAGGGCAGGCCCAGTTCGATCACGTCCACCCCCGCCGCCGGCAGGCCCCGCATGATCTGCAACGAGGTCTCCATGTCGGGGTCGCCCGCCATGATATAGGCGACGAACGCCTTCCTGCCCTCGGCCTTCAGGGCGGCGAACGTGCGGTCGATGCGGGTCATTCGGGCGTCCTCTCTCTGGTCGGCCCGGTGTGCAGAAATCCGGCGGGGAAATCAATGGGGCTCGGCCCCGCGCCGCCCGCGCCCCGCCGCCTGCGTCAGCCCCCCTCTGCCGGCGGGCCGGAGACCATCCAATGGGTGCCGAAACGGTCCTTCACCATGCCGAAACCCTGCGCCCAGAAGGTGGGGCCCCAGGGCATCACGACCTCGCCGCCCTCTGCCAGCCGCTCGAACACCGCCTGCCCGGCGGCGATATCCGGCACGCCGTAACTGATCGACACCGACGCCTGCGCCGCCCCCGCCATGCCCGGCGGATAGTCGGACCCCATGAGGCTGCCCCCGCCGACCGCCAGCGCGGCATGCATCACCCGGTCGCCCCCGGCCGCATCCGGCGTCGCCCCGGGCGCCTCGGCATAGCGCATCATGGTCAGATCGCCCCCGAACACATCGGCATAAAAGGCCATCGCCGCGGCGCAATCGCCCTGAAAGTGGAGGTAGGGTTCGAAACACATCTGATCCTCCCTGCGTGAAGCGCGCGCATGCTGCCACGGAATCGCCCGCACCCAAAGCCCCGGCTTGCGATTCCGCCCCCCGCTGCCTAGAAGCGGCGCGAAACCGCCGGAAAGGATCGTGCGATGGGCTTCAGGATGGGTATTGTCGGCCTGCCGAACGTGGGCAAATCGACGCTCTTCAACGCGCTGACCCGCACGGCGGCGGCGCAGGCGGCGAACTTTCCCTTCTGCACGATCGAGCCCAACGTGGGCGAGGTCGCGGTGCCCGACGCGCGGCTGGACAAGCTGGCGGCCATCGCCGGGTCGAAACAGATCATCCCCACCCGCATGACCTTCGTCGACATCGCGGGGCTGGTGCGCGGCGCCAGCAAGGGCGAGGGTCTGGGCAACCAGTTCCTCGCCAATATCCGCGAATGCGACGCCATCGCCCATGTGCTGCGCTGTTTCGAGGACGGCGACATCACCCATGTCGAGGGCCGGATCGACCCGGTGGCCGATGCCGAGACGATCGAGACCGAACTGATGCTGGCCGATCTGGAATCCATCGAACGGCGGCGCGCGAACCTTGCCCGCAAGCTCAAGGGCGGCGACAAGGAATCCGCCGATCAGGACCGGCTTCTGGCGCTGGCGCAGGCGGCGCTGAACGAGGGCCGCCCCGCGCGCACCGTGACGGTGGCCGAGGACGACCGCAGGCAATGGCGGATGCTGCAACTGCTGACGGCGAAACCCGTGCTCTATGTCTGCAACGTCGAGGAATCGGCGGCGGCAGAGGGCAACAGCCAGTCCGCCCGCGTGGCCGAAATGGCGGCGCGGCAGGGTGCGGCGGCGGTGGTGATTTCCGCGAAGATCGAGGAAGAGATTTCCCAGCTGCCTGCCGACGAGGCCGCGATGTTCCTCGAGGAAATGGGGCTGCACGAGGCCGGGCTCGACCGGCTGATCCGGGCGGGGTACCAGCTTCTGGGGTTGCAGACCTATTTCACCGTGGGCCCCAAGGAGGCCCGCGCCTGGACGATCCAGAAGGGCACGCTGGCCCCGCAGGCGGCGGGCGTGATCCACGGCGACTTCGAAAAGGGTTTCATCCGCGCGGAAACCGTGGCCTACCCGGATTACATCGCCCACAACGGCGAGACGGGCGCGAAAGAGGCCGGCAAGTTCCGCGTCGAGGGCAAGACCTACGAGGTGCAGGACGGCGACGTGCTGCACTTCCTGTTCAGCGGCTGAGGGTGGCGTTCGCGCTTCGGCCGGACCGGGCGGGGATCAGGAAACGCACTGCGTTTCCCCCGCCCGTTCCCGCGACAGTTTCGTGAAAGACGGTGATGCCAGGCACACCGGGTAGGCCAGCGCCTGCCGGGGCAACTCCACGCGCCTTCGCCAGCCACAGTGTAGGTTGGGGGTCAGATGCTGATCCGACCCCGGGGGCAAGGCCGTAACCCGCCCCCGCGCCTGCAACCTACGCCCGCGCGTCGGCATAGGCCTTGGGCACGCCCACCGTGTGGGTCTGGACATAGCCGTCAAAGACCTCCAGCCCCGCCTCGCGGCCGACGCCGGATTTCTTGAACCCGCCCATGGGCGAGGCGAAGCCCGCGCCGTTGCCGTTGATTTCCACCGTGCCGGTGTCGATCCGGCGGGCGAGGCCCACCGCGCGGTCCACATCGGCCGAAAAGACCGAGCCGTTCAGCCCGTAGACGGAGTTGTTGGCGATCGCCACCGCCTCGTCCTCGGTGTCGAAGCTCATGACCGACACGACCGGGCCGAAGATTTCCTCCTGCGCGATGGTGGAATTCGGGTCCACGTTGTCGAACAGCGTCGGTTCCACGAACCAGCCGCGGTTGAGCCCCGGGGGCCGCCCGCCGCCCAGCACCAGCCGCGCGCCCTCGGCCCTGCCCTTGGCGATGTAACCCTCCACCCGGTCGCGCTGGCGGGCGGCCACCAGCGGGCCGATCTGCGTCGCGGGATCCATCGGGTCGCCCACCGGCATCGCGGCCATCATCGCGGCAAACGCCTCGACGAATTCCGCCTGCCGGCGGCGCGACACCACGATGCGGGTCTTGTTGCTGCACACCTGCCCGGAATTGCGCAGCGACCCCACGCGCAGCGATTCCACCGCCAGCGGGATATCGGCGTCATCGAGGATCAGCGCCGCCGACTTGCCGCCCAGTTCCAGCGTGATCGGGCGGAACATCTGGCCGCACAGCCCGCCCAGCCGCTGGCCCGCCGCCGAGGACCCGGTGAACGACACCTTGTCCACCCCCGGATGCACGCAGAGGTATTCGCTTTCCTCGCGGTCCGCGGGCACGACGTTGATCACACCCTCGGGCAGGCCCGCCTTCTGCGCCAGTTCGGCCAGCAGATAGCCGCTGAGCGGCGTTTCCAGCGCCGGCTTCAGCACCACCGTGTTGCCGGTCAGCAGCGCCGGGGCCAGCTTGATGATGCCCAGCAGGAAGGGTGCGTTCCACGGGATCACCGCCGCGACCACCCCCAGCGCCCGGCGCCGCACCAGCCCGTTGCCGGTGGCCGACTGGCGCACATATTCGAACGGATATTGCGGCACGAGGTCCAGATGGCTGTCCAGCAGGACCCGCGGGCCGATCGCCTGCATGCTGGTCGACAGCGTGATGGGGCAGCCCATTTCCTCTGTCACCAGCTGCGCCAGCAGCACCTGGTTTTCCCCGATCAGCGCGCTGAGCCGCCGCAGCACCGTGATGCGTTCGTCCAGCGTCATCCGCGGCCAGGGGCCATGGTCGAAGGCCCTGCGCGCCGCCGCCACGGCACGGTCGATGTCCGCGCGGCTGCCGATGGCGACGGTCGCCATCTTCTCCTCGGTGAACGGAGAGATCATGTCGACCGTCCGGTCCGACGCGGGCGCAACCCATTCGCCCCCGATGAAAAACCTGTCCCTCGGTCCCTGCCAGATCATCGCCCGTTCCTCCTGCTGCGATGGGGCGCCGGGGCCGGGCGGGGTGCCGGAGGGGCCGGGGCGCATCATGGCCGACAGGATGCGGGCAGGGCCGGGCAATGCAAGCGCGCCGCCCCGGGCCAGAGGGAACAGGCGGCAAGGGTATCGCGCCGGACTATGGCCCGGCAGGATCGACATCGTCCTTGTGGGCGGTGCGGGCGGGATCAGGAAACGCGCTGCATTTCCCCCGCCCGTGCGCGCGGGACGGTGCTGTCGGGAACATCGGGCGAGTAGCGCCCGCCACGGGCGGGGGGGGGGCGGCCCACCGGGGACATCGGGCCCCGGCCGGGGCAGCGGAGGCGGCAGGACATGACGAAGGCACACGCCTTCGCCAGACAGAGCGACCGGTCCCCTACACCGCCCCCGCATCCGCCAGCGCGGCGCGCAGCCGTCCGGCCTGAACGCGATAGTCGAAGGCCGCGCAGGCCCGTGCGCGTGCCGCCGCCCCCATGCGGGCGCGCAGTGCCGGGTCGGTCGCCAGCGCGCTGACGGCGGCGGTGATGGCGTTCTCGTCGCCCTGCGGGGTCAGGAAACCCTCCACCCCGTCGGTCATCATGTCCGCCGTGCCGCCGATGCGCGAACAGATCACCGGCAGGCCGCAGGCCATCGCCTCCATCACCGCCACCGGCGCGGCCTCGCCCAACCCCACGCTGGCCAGCACCAGCGCATCGGCCTGCTGCAACAGCGCCAGCACCGCATCCTGACCGAGGGTGCCCGCCATCTCCACCCGGTCGCCGAGGCCGAGCGCCGCGATCCCTGCCGCGATCGCGCCCGCATCGGGGCCGGATCCGACGATGGTATAATGCGCCTCCACGCCGGCGTCCCGCAGCCGGGCCAAAGCGCGCAGCACATGCGCATGCCCCTTGTTCGCCTGCAACCGCGCCACGGTGACGAAACGGGCGGGGCCTTCGGCGCGCGCGCCGTCGGCGGGGCGGAAGCGGTCCACATCCACCCCCATCGGGATCACCGGCACCGCATGCCCCGGCCAGACGGCGCGGATCTGTTCGGCCAAAGGCTCCGTCACCGCCGTGACCAGCCTTGCGCGGGCGAACTTGCGGTCATGGTCGGCGCCATAGACGGCCAGATCGCCATGCACCGTCACGCTGTAGTCCGGGCCGCCCAGCATCTGCGCCAGCGCCGCCAGATGCGCGGCATTGGCGCAGGAATGCACATGCACATGGCCGATCCCCCGCGCCGCGCAGTGCTGCACCAGCCGCATCGCCGAGGGGATCAGCGCCGCCACCCGCGCCGCGCCCGACACGCCCGCCGCATAGGCCAGCGCCCGCGCCAGCCCCCGGGGCCGGGCCGCCAGCCCCGCCAGCGCCGCGGCGCCGGGCGGGAAAAGGTAGGCCGTCTGCGCCTCTGCCTGATCCGCGAAGGGATGCGGGCAGGACCCGGGCGCAGGCCGGCGGGTCGACAGCAGTTCCACCCGCAGCCCGCCATCGCGCAGGGCCGTCACCTCGCGCCAGAAAAAGGCATGCGTCTGCCCCGGAAACTCGGGCACCAGATAGCCGAGCGCGGTCATCCCCCGCCCCCGATCAGCGCCGCGATCTCTGCCCGGTTGACGGCCAGCGCGGCGGCGGCGATGGCCAGCGCCGCCGCCGCAAGGACCAGATCGCTCCGCCCGTCCCAGGCGCCGTGCCGCCGCGCCAGCACCGCCAGCGCCGGATAGGTGACGACCGAGGCCAGCGCCTGCCCCGCCAGCGCGCCCACCAGCCCCCCATGCATCGCCCCCGTCAGGAACAGCGCGACGAACACCGCCGCCCGCAGCGCGACATAGAGGAAGAAGCGGTAGGAATCGCCGCCCGCCAGCGCCGCCTGATCGTAGCCGAGCCCGACCACCTGCGGCGCCAGCGCGCAGGCAATCAGCACGCAGATCGCCCCCGCCACGGCATAGCGGTCGTCGTAGAGCAGCCCCACCAGCGGCACCCCCGCCAGCGCCACCACCGCCAGCAGCGCAAGAACCGCCGCGCCCAGCCCCATCCGTACCCGGCGCAGGCGCAGGAAATTGTCGCGCGAGGTGCCGGGCGGGCGTTCGCGGTAGAGCGGGATCATCAACCGGCTGGTCAGCGCCTGTGCGAACATCAGCGGGAACGAGGCGAGGAAGAACCCGATATTGTAGATCCCAAGCTGTTCCAGCGTCAGGTACTTGCCAAGGATCGCCTTGTCGCCCTGCGCCAGCGCAAAGCCCGCGATGGTGGACAGGAACACCCACCGGCCGAAGGTGAACAATTCCCGCGCGGCATCCGGTTCCCAGCGCAGGCGGTTGGGCGCCCCGGGCAGGAACCGCGCCGTCAGCACCAGCCGGATCACCGCGCCCGCCACCAGCCCCGCCACCAGCGCCCAGACCGAGGGAAAGACCGCCGCCAGCGCCACGGTGACGGCGGTGGACAGGAAGGCCGACAGCAGGTCGAGCTGCGTCAGGCGGCCGAACATCAGGTGGCGGTTGGCGGTCTCGATCCGCGTCGGGTTGAAACCCGCCACCAGCAGCGACAGCCCCGCGACGGGCAGGTACCAGGCCAGCATCGGTTCGTCATAGAACAGCGCCACCGGCCAGGCGAGCACACAGGTCGCCAGCCACAGGCCCGCGCCCCGCAGCGCCTGCATCGTCCAGGCGGTGTTCAGGAACCCCGGCTCGTCCCCCCGGCGGCTTTGCAGGATGGAAGGGGTGATGCCCACGTCCGAAAAGTTGTTGAGCCCCTGCATCAGCACCATGATGATCGCCATGACCCCGAAGGCCTCGGGGAACAGAAGCCGCGTCAGGATCAGGTTCGAGGCGAGCCGGATCAACTGCGCCCCGCCGAAACCGACGGCGATCCAGCCGGAACTGCGCAGGACGCGGGCGAAGAGGCCCTTGCTGTGCAGGATCCGGGAAAGGGTCGAGGCCAAGGCGCTGATCCAGACTGAAACTCGCCCCAGCCAGACCACAGCCCGCGCCGCAGGGCAAGGCCCGCAAGGCGGCGGCGGGCCGGGTGTTGCCGCGTTGCGCGGGGCCGGTGCCGCGCAGGCCCGGAGGTTGGGGCGAACCCCGGCCTGCGCCTTCCGTGAAGGTCGCCTGCTACGCGGGCGGCCTTCGTAGGTCGGGGCTTACCCCGCCTTGCGCCGGGCCGGGCTGCGTCGTGCGGGGCGGCCTGCCATGGCCGGTCGGCGGGGCGGGAGACGGGGCAGGCCCTCATCTCTGCGCCTCGGGGATAATGCCGTTACGGGCTCGACCCCGGGAAGGGGGTGCTTTGCCGTCCGTCCGGCAGGGCAGGGCTGCGTCCTGTGGGGCGGCCGGCTGTGGCTGGCAGGCGGGCACACCAGTCGGGGCGCGCTTTGACTCGTATGCCCGGGGATAACGTCCGCCATGGGTTCTTTCCCGTGCGGGGCGCCCTGTCGTTCGCCCGGCAGGGGTCTGCCCCCTGTCCTTCCGCAGGCTTCCCATGGCCGGCAGGCGGGCCCGGAGTTGGGGCGGGCCCCGACTTACGCCTTCCGGGGATGACGTTCCCGCCGATGCGCCCTGTAGGACCGGGTTGCCCCGCCATCCGCCCGGGAGGGGATGGCTCTGCATTCACCGCCGGGGCAGGCGTTGGCCTATCCATTATTCCCGGCATCACCGTCTTTCACGAAACTGTCGCGCGAACGGGCGGGGGAAACGCGGTGCGTTTCCTGATCCCGCCCGGCCCGGCCGTGGGGCTCGGCTGCCCGAGGCGCCGCGCGCTCATGGGTCTGTACGCGATGGCCGGAGGTTGCGGATGCCCCCGGCGCTTGCCCGCCCCCCGACTGTTGCCCCTGTGCACGTCATCGCGAAAACCCTTCCCCGGGCTGCGCCGGGGTTGAGATGGGCCGCGCCGGGTGGTTAGCTGGCGGCGCGGGGGTCGGGCGGAGCGGGGTGCGGGTGGCGTGGTAGCGGGTGCGGCAGAGACGCAGGCGGCGGGGGGGCTCGCCTATCGGCCGGAAATCGACGGGCTGCGCGCGGTCGCGGTGCTGTCCGTCGTGCTTTACCATTTCGGGCTGCCGGGGCTGCGGGGCGGGTTCGTCGGCGTCGATGTGTTCTTCGTCATCTCGGGCTATCTCATCGGTGCGATCCTCTGGACCGAGGCCGGGCGGACCGGGCGCATCTCGCTCGTCCGTTTCTACCTGCGCCGGTTCCGCCGTCTTGCGCCCGCCTATTTCGCCATGGCCGCGGCCAGCGCGCTGGTGGCCTGGGCGGTGCTGCTGCCGCAGGAATTCCGCGACTATGCCAAGACGCTGATCGCGGCGACGGTCTATCTGTCCAACGTCCAGTTCTACCGCGATGCGGGTTATTTCGACAGCGGGGCAGAGGAAAAGCCGCTGCTGCACACCTGGTCGCTGGCGGTGGAGGAACAGTTCTATCTGGTCCTGCCGCTGGTCCTGTGGCTCGTCTGGCGGGCTGGGCGCGGGGCGGCCTTGCTTGTGGCGCTGGCGGCGGTCTCGTTCGCCGCCTGTATCTGGGTGACGGGGCGCGACCATCCGGCGGCCTTCTATCTTTTCCCCTTCCGCGCGTGGGAACTGCTGGCGGGTGTGCTGCTGGCGGTGCGGCCCCTGCGGCTGCCGGGCGGGGCGGCGGCATCGTGGCTGGGTGCGGCGCTGGTGCTGGGGGGCGTTGTATTCATCGCCCCCGGGGCGGGGTTTCCCGGCTGGCAGGCGCTGGTGCCCGTGGCCGGTACGGTGCTGCTGCTGGCCAATGGCGCGCAGGCGAACCCGGTGAACCGGGTCCTGTCCAGCGGGCCGATGGTGGGGGTGGGGCGGATGTCCTATTCGTTCTACCTCTGGCATTGGCCGGTGATGGTGCTGTCGCTGGCCTGGCGCGATGCCTGGGCCGGGCCGGGGGAGGCTGCGGGATGGCTCGCGCTGGCCTTCGTGCTGTCCTGGCTGTCGTGGCGCTATGTGGAAACGCCGGTGCGCATGGGGGCATGGGTCACGCCGCGGCGGCTGGTGACGGGGGTCGTGGTGGCCTCGGGTGCGGTGCTGGCCTTCGGCGCGGCGGTGTTCCTGACCGATGGCCTGCCCGGCCGCATCGGGCCGGAGGCGCGCCCCCATGTGCTGGCGTCCGAGGATTTCATTCAGGACTGGTCGCGCTGCCGTACCGATGCCGCCGGCCCGCTGGCGGGGCTGGAGGTCTGCCCCATTGGCCCCGTGGGCGCGCCGCGTTTCCTCGCCTGGGGCGATTCCCACCTGCGGGCGATGAAAGAGGGGCTGGATCTGGCGGCGCAGGAGGCGGGGGTGCCGGGGCTTCTGGTCTGGCGTGCGGGCTGCCCGCCGCTGGCGGGGCTGGCCAAGTGGGAAAGCGCCGCGACCCGGGCGCAGGATGCCGCCTGCACCGCCGCGACCGCACAACTGCTGGCCGCCCTGCCGGCACTGCCCGATCTGGCGCGCGTGCTGCTGGTCGGGCGGTGGAGCTATTATGCCGAAGGCGCGGGGACCGGCCGCGATGCCCACAACGCCATCGCCCTGACGCCGCTGGAAGGGCCGGGGGACGATCAGGCCGCGGTCTATGCCCGGGCCGTCGCCGACACCATCGCCCGCCTGCATGGTATGGGGCGCGAGGTGCTGGTGCTGCGTCAGGTGCCCGAGGTGCCGGACTACCAGTCCCGCCGTGTCGCGCGGCTGCTGTTCCACGGCCATCTGGCCCCCGGCCCGGCGCTGGAGGCGCTGACCACGGTCGGCGCCGCGCCGCTGGCGGCCCGCAACGCCCGGGCCGAGGCGCCTTTTGCCGCGGCCGGTGCGGCGGGGCTGGTGCGCTGGCTCGACAGCCATCCGTCGCTGTGCAACGGGGTGGCCTGTTCGGTGATGGCGGGCGACAGGTCGCTTTATTTCGACAACAACCACCTGACGAACCACGGCGCGCGGGCGCTGCGGGGCCTTTTCGCGCCGCTGTTCGCCGGGCTCGGGGGGCGGGTATGAGCGTCGGGGACCGCCTCTGGGACGTGATCGTGATCGGCGCCGGCATGGGCGGGGGGATCGCCGGGCGGCGGCTGGCAGAGGCGGGGCTGAACGTGCTGTTCATCGACCGCGGCCCGATGGGCCCCCGGGCAGAGGAACAGGCGCTGAGCACCGAAATCGCCGACCCCGCCGCCCGGCTGATCCGCGGCTACTGGCCCGACCCGCTCGACGCGGGCGTGGCCGGGCGGCAGGACCGGTTCTTCGGCGCGCTCGGCGCGGGGGCGGGCGGGTCGTCGGTCTTTTACGCCGCATCATTGGAACGCCCCGCCCGGCATGATTTCGAGGATGCGCCGGGCCTGCCCCATCCCACCGGGGGCTGGCCGGTGGGGGCGGATGCCTTTGCGCCGTGGTTCCGGCAGGCCGAAACACTGTTGAACCTTGCCGGCACGCCCGACCCGCTGTCGCCCGGCGAGGATGCGGCGCTGCGCGCGCCCCCGCCCCTGTCGCCCGCGGGCGCGGCGCTGGAAG
The DNA here is from genome assembly GCF_031432425.1 of Ruixingdingia sedimenti. NCBI lineage: Bacteria > Pseudomonadati > Pseudomonadota > Alphaproteobacteria > Rhodobacterales > Paracoccaceae > Ruixingdingia > Ruixingdingia sedimenti. The sequence continues at coordinate 32,695 of NZ_JAVKPH010000005.1, forward strand.
GGGCGTTCCGGGCCCGGGGCCTGCATCCCTACCGCATGCATGTGGGTATCGGTTACGGCCCGGACTGCCGCGAATGCATCGGTCACAAATGCCCGCGTCCCTGCAAGATGGACGGCCGGTCGGCGGGGGTGGAACCGGCGCTGGCGACGGGGCGGGCGGAATGGCTGGGCGGGTGCCTCGTCACCGCACTCCACGCCGATGCGGGCCGGGTGCGCGCGGTCGAGGTCCGCCGGGGGGCCGAGGTCCTGCGCCTGCGCGCGCGGGCCTTCGTGCTGGCGGCGGGGGGGCTGGGCTCGCCGGCGCTGCTGCTCGCGTCGCGTTCCGAACTCTGGCCTGACGGTGTGGCGAACCGGTCCGGCATGGCCGGGCGCAACCTGATGTTCCACCTGAACGAGCGCATCGCCATCTGGCCGCCGGGCCGCCACGGCCCCGATACCGGGCCGCGCAAGTCGCTGGCCCTGCGCGATTTCTATGCCGTGGAGGGGCAAAGGTTCGGCCTGTTCCAGGCGATGGGGCTGACGGCCTCCTACGGCAATATCGTGCAGTTCCTGAACGACCGCTTCGACCGTTCCGCCCTGCGGCGCCTGCGGGTCTTGCGCGAATTCACCCGCATTCCCGCGCTGATCGCCGCGCGGATGCTGGGCGAGGCGCATGTCTATGTCGGCATTCTGGAGGATCTGCCCTATGCCGACAACCGCGTGCGCGTGCCCGCCGCGCCGGGGGCGATCGGCTTCGACTACCGCTTCGCGCCCGAACTGCTGGCCCGCCGCCGCCTGTACCGCCGCCATATCCGCCGGGGGCTGGGCGGCCTGCGCAGCCTGTTCCTGACGTTCGAGCCGGAACTGAACATCGGCCATCCCTGCGGCACGCTGCGCTTCGGCATCGACCCCGCGCGCAGCGTGCTCGACCCCGAGTGCCGCGCGCATGGGGTGGCGAACCTCTATGTGGCGGATTCGTCCTTCATGCCGACCGCGACCGGCGTGAACCCGAGCCTGACCATCGCCGCCAACGCCCTGCGCACCGCCGACGCGCTGGTGCGCGGCTTCGCCCGCCTGCCGGAGGCCACGCCATGACGACATCCCCCGACAACGGCATCGCCATCGTCACCGGGGCCGGCGGGGGGCTGGGCCGGGCGCTGGCGGTCGAACTGATGGCGCGCGGCATGGCGGTGGCGGGGGTGGGCCGCGACGCTGCGGCGCTGGCGCAAACCGCGGGGCAGGGCGGGGGGCGGTTCGTCGCGCTGGTGGCGGATGTGGCCGACCCGGCGGCGGTCGAGGCGGCCTTTGCCCGGCTGGATGCCGGGGGGCTGGTGCCGCGGATCCTGATCAACAACGCCGCCGTCTACGACCACGCCGATTTCCTGACCGCGCCGCCCGCCTATCTCGACCATGCGATGGCGGTGAACTTCGGCGGCACCGTCACCTGCACCCGTGCGGCGTTGCAGCGGATGGTGCAGGCGGGCGGCCGGGGGCGGATCGTCAATGTGGCGACCTTCGCCGATCTGGCGCCGCTGCCGGGCAGCATGGCCTATTCCGTTTCCAAGGGTGCGGCGCGCATCTTCACCCGCGCGCTGGTGGCGGACATCGGCGACCGCCTGCCCGACATCGTGGTGAACGACTGGATCCCCGGTGCGCTGGCGACCCGCATGGGCATCGCCGAGGGCATCGCCCCCGAAACGGCGGCCCGCTGGGGCGCGGCGCTGGCGCTGTGGCACGACCGCAGCCTGCAAGGCGTGACCTTCGAGCGCGACCGCGAGGTGATCGCGTCCCGTTCGCTCAAACGGCGGATCAAGGACAGGCTGCTGTTCAAGCCCGCGCCCGTGGCGCGCCGGCTGGCCTGATGCCCGGTGTTCGGTCCGGTGGAGAGTGCGGGAGCCTCCGGCGGGGATATTTAAGGACAGAAAGTGAAGGCAGGCAGCCCTGTCACTTTCTGTCTGAAAATATCCTCAGGGGGTGAATTGGCGCAGCCAAGAGGGGGCAGAATGCCCCCTGCGCCGCTTGCCGCAAAGCGCCCTCAGCCGATCATGCGCTTGATCGCCGCGGCGTGGTCGGGCGTGGCGGCCAGCGCGTCGGCGGCCAGTGCGCGGGCGGTGTCCGTCAGCGCGTCGGGTTCCACCACGCGGTCGATCAGGCCCCAGGCCAGCGCCTCGGCCGTCTCGATCCGCTGCCCGGCCATCAGGATCGCCTTGGCCCGCGCGGGGCCGACCAGCGCCACCAGCCGCCCGGGGTCCGAGGGTTGCGGCAGAAAGCCGAGCCGCATCACCGGGTAGAAGACCTTCGCCCCCGGCACCGCGATGCGCAGGTCGCAGGCCAGCGCCATGCCCATCGCGCCTCCGGCCAGCGTGCCGTTCAGCGCCGCGACAGTCAGGCAGGGCAGCGCCGCGATGGCGCCCGACAGCCGTTCCCATACCGGGTCCGTCGCCAGCCCCGCGCGCGCCTCGTCCAGATCCGCACCGGCAGAAAAGACCTTGCCCGCCCCGGTCAGCACCAGCGCCCGCGCGCCCGCGGCGTCCGCCTCTTCGGCGATCCCGGCCAGCCGCACCAGCATCGCGCGGGTCAGCGAATTGGCCTTGTCGGGGCGGTTCAGCGTGACGGTCCAGAGGCCGTCTGCAACATCGAGGTCGATCATGGGGCAAGTCCGATCCGGCGGCGGATGGTTTCATCGCGCAGGCCGACTTCGCCGCCAAGCAAGTCGTCTGCGTCGGGGCTGCACATCCAGACCAGCGCGCGGGCGGGCCAGCCGGGGGGCACATGGGCCGACCAGTCGAGCCGGCTGACCGGGTTGATGCCGCTGTCGCGGATGGTGCGCTGCATGTCGGTGGCCACCGTGCCGGGCGACAGCGACAGCACGCGCACGCCGTGGGGCCCGGCCTCCAGATGCGCGGCGCGGGTCAGCATGAAGGCCCCGGCCTTGGCGGCGCAATAGGCGCTCCAGCCTTCCTGCGGGTTGTGGGCGGCGCCGGAACCCACGGTGATCACCGTTCCCCGCCGCCGCGCGATCATCCCGGGCAGGACGGCGCGCATCCCGTGCATCACGCCCTTGAGGTTCACGTCGATGGCCCGGCCCCATGCCGCGGGGTCGGCCCCCGCCAGCGGGCCGATGGGGTCGATCACCCCGGCGTTGTTCACCAGCACATCCACGGGGCCCAACGCGGCCTCTGCCGCGGCGATGGCGGCGGCGAGGCTCGCTGCATCCGCCACATCCGCCGCCGCCGCCCGCGCCGCGGGGCCGATGGCATCGGCCACCCGGCCCGCCGCCGCGCCGTCGCGCGCCAGCAGGCTGACCCGCGCGCCCGCCGCCGCGAAAGCCGCCGCCGCCGCCGCGCCGATGCCGCGGCTGGCGCCGGTGATGATCACATGCCGTCCGTCGAGCCGCATCGCGCCCCCCTGTTTCCCGCCCTCTACCCCATCGCCCCCGGCGGGCGCCAGCCGGCATCCGCCGCGCCCCCTTGCCTTGGACGGGGAATGGCGGGATGCTGGGGCAAAGCATTCGGATCCGAAAGGCGATATATCCATGTCCTGCGCGCGAATCCTGGGTCTTGCGGCCTCGGCGTTGTTTTCCATGCCTGCCATGGCGCTGGCGGACGTCACGCCCGAGCAGGTGTGGGAAAACTGGCAGGCGATGAGCACCGCCTCCGGTTACACCATGACGGCCGAGTCGCAGCGGCGCGAGGGCGGCACGCTGGTTCTGGCCGGCGTCACCATGCGCGCCGTTGCCGGCGATGCCGAGGCCGGCGCGATCGACGTCACCGTGCCGATGGGCGAGGTGCGGATGGAGGATCTGGGCGACGGCCGGGTCGAGGTGGTGATGGAGCCGTCCTACACCGTCGCCATGCAGTCCACGGATACCGAAGGCCGGCCCTTCGCCATGCGCATGCGGGTGGATCAGGTGGCGATGCGCACCATCGTATCGGGCGAGCCCGCCGCCCCCCGGCACGATTTCACCGCCGAATCCGTGCGCGTGGTGCTGGAAGAGATGATGGCGGAGGGCAAGCCGATGCCGCTGACGCTCGACGCGATGATCGAGGGGATCGGGGGCCATTATGCCGCCGCCACCGGCGATGACGCCACCATGGAGGCAGAGATCGCGGCAACGAAGATGGCCGTGGCGATGACGGCAGAGAATCCCGATTCGCCGGGCGGCCGCATGACGCTGACCTACGAGTCCGCCGATCTGGCCGGCACCTTCGCCGGCACGCTGGTCGATCAGGCGATGGCGGCGGATCTGTCCGCCCTGCTGGCAGCCGGTTTCAACGTCGATTCGGAATTCACCCAGGGCGCCACCCGGTTCGACCTCGATTTCGCCGATGGCGACGACAGCCTGCGCGCCACCGGCACGCTCGGCGGGGCGGGGCTGTGGATGCTGGTGGATGCCGCGCAGGTGGACTACGGCACCTCTGCCGATAACGTCGATGTCGCGCTGTCGGGCAGTTCCATCCCCTTCCCCGAACTCAAGGTGAAGCTGGCGGAATACCTTTTCGGCATCGCCCTGCCGATCGCCCCGGCACCCGAGCCGGGCGACATGAGCCTGATGGCGCGGCTGGTGGGGCTGACGGTCAGCGACGATGTGTGGGCGATGCTGGACCCGCAGGCGCTGCTGCCGCGCGACCCGGCGACGCTGATCGTGGATGCCAAGGGCAAGCTGAAGGTGCTGATGAACCTGTTCACGCCGGAAACCTCGGTCTCGCCGGAAACGCCGGCGGAAATCCAGTCGCTGGATCTGGCCGAGTTGCGGGTCGAGGCCGTGGGGGCGCAACTGACGGGCAGCGGCGCGCTGACCTTCGACAATACCGACACGGCGACCTATGGCGGCATGCCCAAGCCCATCGGCGCGGTGGACCTGAGCCTGACCGGGGGCGAGACGCTGCTGGACCGGCTGGTGCAGTTGCAACTGGTCGACGCCGAACAGGCGGCGGGCTTCAAGATGCTGGCGCCGCTGTTCGCCCAGCCCGGGCCCGCGCCGGATTCGCTGACCACGCGGATCGAGTTCCAGCCCGACGGGTCCATCCTGGCCAACGGCCAGCGGATCCAGTAACCCCGCCGCGGGCGTTGCGGGCCGCCTGCCGGGCGGGCCCCCGCCCGGGCCCGATCCTGAAAGGCTGTCCATGACCCAGACGCTTGCCGCGCTGACCCAGGCCCTGCTTTCCGCCGCCCGCAGGGCGGGGGCGGATGACGCCGATGCCATCGCCGTGTCGGGCACGGCGCTGTCGATCGACGTGCGGCAGGGGCGGCTGGAACAGGCGGAACGGTCCGAAGGGGTGGAAATCGGCCTGCGCGTGCTGGTGGGGCGGCGGCAGGCCTGCGTGTCGGCATCCGACATCTCGGACCGCACGCTGGCGGTGCTGGCCGAACGCGCCGTGGCGATGGCGCGCGAGGCGCCGGAGGATCCGACCGCCGGATTGGCCGACCCCGCGATGGTCCTGCGCGATGCCGATGCCCGGGGGCTGGACCTCGACGACCCAGCCCCCGAACCCACCGCCGCCGCGCTGGAGGATGATGCGCGCCGGGCAGAGGCCGCGGCGCTGGCGCGGGCGGGGATTTCGCAGGTGGATCAGGCCTCGGCCAGCTACAGCCGGCGGATGCTGCATCTGGCGGCGACGAACGGGTTTTCGGGCGGCTATGCGCGCACCTCGCGCGCGGTGTCCTGCGTGGCGATCACCGGCGAGGGCACGGCGATGGAACGCGACTGGGCGGGGGAATCGCGCATTTTCCAGGCCGACCTGCCCTCGCCCGAAGAGGTGGGGGCGCTGGCCGCCGAACGCACGCTGGCCCGCGCCGGCGCGCGCAAGCCGCCGACCGGGGCCTTTCCGGTGCTTTACGACGAACGGGTGGCGGCGACGCTGATCGGCCATCTGCTGGGGGCGGTGAACGGCACCGCCATCGCGCGCGGGGCCAGCTGGCTGCGCGATGCCCTGGGCACGGCCGTCCTGCCACCCGGCCTGACGCTGACCGAGGACCCGCACCGCCCCCGCATCGGCGGCTCGCGCCCCTTCGACGCCGAGGGGCTGGCGACGCGCCGGCGCGACATCGTGGCGGACGGAGTGCTGACCGGCTGGGTGCTGGATCTGGCGACGGCGCGCAAGCTGGGGCTGGAAACCACCGCGAACGCGACGCGCGGGACATCCTCGCCGCCTTCGCCGGGGGTGTCGAATATCGCGCTGACGCAAGGCACCGCGACGCGCGACGACCTGATCCGCGACATGGGCCGGGGGCTGCTGGTGACATCGCTCATCGGATCGTCCATCAACCCGACCACGGGGGATTATTCGCGCGGCGCCTCGGGCTTCTGGGTCGAGGGCGGGCAGATCATGTACCCCGTCAACGAATGCACCATCGCGGGGAACCTGCGCGAGATGCTGTTGCGGATCACCCCGGCCAATGACGCGCGCGACCACCTCTCGATCCGGGTGCCGAGCCTGCTGGTCGAAGGGCTGACCCTTGCCGGCGCGTGACCTGCCGCTGCTGACCGATGCGGTGCGCGCGGCGGGCGAGGTCGCGCTGCGCTACTGGCGCAGGAAACCGCGCGCCTGGGACAAGCCCGATGGCGCGGGCCCGGTGACGGAGGCCGACCTGGCCGTCAACGCCGCGCTGGAGGAAACCCTGCGCCCGGCGCGCCCCGATTACGGCTGGCTGTCCGAGGAAAGCCCCGACAGCGCCGCGCGGCTGGCGGCGCCGGCGGTCTTCGTGCTGGACCCGATCGACGGCACCCGCGCCTTCATGGCGGGGGAAGAGGGCTTTGCCATCGCGCTCGCCGTGGTGGCGCAGGGCCGGGTGACGGCGGGGGCGGTCTATCTGCCCGCGCTCGACCGGCTCTATGCCGCGGCAGAGGACGGGGCGGCGACGCTGAACGGTGCGCCGATCCGCGCCAGCGCCGCGGCGGAACCCGAGGGCGCCCGCGTGCTGACCACGGCCGGAAACATGGCCGAAAGCCACTGGCCCGGCGGCGTGCCGCAGCTGCGCCGCGCCTTCCGCCCCGCGCTCGCCTGGCGCATCTGCCTGGTGGCCGAGGGGCGGTTCGACGGCACGATCACCTTCCGCGACGCCTGGGAATGGGACATCGCCGCGGCCAGCCTGATCGCCGCCCGCGCCGGCGCCCGCGTGACCGACGCCGCGGGCGCGCCGCTGCGCTTCAACGCGCCGCGCCCGCAGGCCCCGGGCCTGATCGCCGCGCCCCCGGCGCTGCATGCGGCGCTGATGGCCCGGGCGCGGGGCTGACCCGGCGTTGCGCGGGTGGATGGGGCAGGGCCGGGGGCCAGCCCCCGGACCCCCGGGATATTTAGGGACAGAAAATGAGCAGGGCCGGATCTGGACAGCCCCTGTTCATTTTCTGTCCCCAAATATCCCCGCCGGAGGCCCCCCGACCTGTCCACCGGCACCACCGCCGGGCGTTCAGTTCCCCAGCTTGGCATGCACCTCGTCGAGGTCCACCTCGGCCTTGGGGAACTTGTTGTCCGGGTCGTCGAAGTCGTATTTGAACAGCTGGAAATCGCGCTTGTAGATTTCCCATACCAGATGGCGCGAGAGGTCGTCGAAATAGGCGCTGACGGGATGGGCGCGCTTGGGTCCGTGGCCCTCGCTTTCGTTGAAGCGGGGGATCTTCTTGAGGTCCACCTTCACCGGCGTCTTCACCTGTTTGAGCACATGGGCCATGCCCTCGTCGAACTTCTCGGTGAAGAAGATGTGGTCATAGCGCCCGCCGTTCACGATATAGGTCGAGATATGCCCCGCCATCGCCGACCAGTGGATGTCGGGCTCCATCGGCTTGCGGAAGCGGATGGTGTCGCGCGCGAACAGCAGGAACCGGCGGAAGCTGGCGATCTGGTCGAACTCGAAGCCGTTTTCCGGGCTGCCCACGTCGATCCCGTATTTCTGCGCCAGCTGCGGCACCAGATTGCCGCGATAGCGTTTGCCGTTGCGCTGGATGCCGGCGATCTTGTCGAAGAAGGACGACAGGATCCGCGCATAGGGGTTGCGCACGCAGGTGAAGGCATAGGACTTGTGCGCCTTCACGTTCGCCTCGATCAGCGGCTGGCTGTCGGCCTGCGCCCATTTGTGCAGCCCTTCGGTGGAATCGTGGATGTCGCCATCGAAGAACCGGCCGTGATCCGAGAAGTACATGATCTGCCCGATGGTCGAGCAGGCGCATTTCGGCACCACGCGGTAGACGAGGCTTTCGCTTTCCGTCATCCATGTCCCGGGAAATCCCATCAGCCCTTGCCTCGCATGCTTGCCTGTGCACCTGTGTCACCGCGGCAGAAAAAAGCAAACAATCTCTGGCTTTTCAACGCCCCACAAGGGCATTTAAAGAAACAATGTGGTTCGGAAGGGGTAGAGCGTCCTCGGAATGGCAAAGATCGCGTATATCCTGCTGTGCCACAAGGACCCGGAAGGGATCATCGTGCAGGCCAACCGGCTGACCGCCGGGGGCGATTTCATCGCGATCCACTTCGACGCGCGTGCGAAACCGGCCGATTATGCGCGCATCCAGACCGCGCTGGCCGACAACCCGGCCGTCGCCTTCGCCCGCCAGCGGATCAAATGCGGCTGGGGCGAGTGGAGCCTTGTGCAGGCCACGCTCAACGCCGTCGAGGCGGCGGTGGAGGCATTCCCCGCGGCCACGCATTTCTACATGCTGTCGGGCGACTGCATGTGCATCAAGTCGGCCGAATATGCGCATGAGTTCCTCGACGCCGAGGACTGCGACTATATCGAGAGCTTCGACTTCTTCTCGTCGGAATGGATCAAGACCGGCATCAAGGAAGAACGGCTGATCTATCGCCACTGGTTCAACGAGCGCAACCACAAGAAGCTGTTCTACGCCTCGCTCGCCGCGCAGCAAAGGCTGGGGCTGTCGCGGCGGGTGCCGGCGGATCTTCAGATGATGATCGGCAGCCAGTGGTGGTGCCTGCGCCGGCGCACGATCGAATGGGTGCTGGAATTCTGCGCCAAGCGGCGCGACGTGATGCGGTTCTTCCGCACCACCTGGATCCCGGACGAGACCTTCTTCCAGACCATCGTCCGCCATCTGGTCCCCGAGGCGGAAATCCGCGCCCGGACGCTGACCTTCCTGATGTTCACCGATTACGGGATGCCGGTGACGTTCTACAACGACCATTACGACATGCTGCTGGCGCAGGACTATCTGTTCGCGCGCAAGCTGTCGGCCGATGCGGTGGAACTCAAGGCCAAGCTCGGCGCGCTCTATACCCAGAAGGGGGTGGACTTCCCGATCTCGAACGAGGGGCGGGGGCTGTTCAGGTTCCTGACGGGGCGGGGGCGGATCGGGCGGCGGTATGCGCCGCGGTTCTGGGAAACCGAATCGAGCCTCGGGCGGGAACGCACGCTGATGATCGTGACCTGCAAGAAATGGCATGTCGCCAAGCGGCTGGTGGACCGTGTGCGCGATGTGACCGGGATCCCGGGGGTGCACTACCTGTTCAACGAGGCTGCGACGGCGCTGCCGGACATGGGCGGCATCCAGACCACGCTGGAAAAGCGCACCCGCCACCGCCGCGCGCTGGTGCGGATGCTGTTCGACCATTTCCAGACCGACCGGCTGCTGATCTGCATCGACCCGGCGAATGTGGACCTGATGCAGGATTTCTATGCCGACAAGGCGGTGACGCGGCTGCTGGAAATCGAATGCACCTTCACCGAGGATTACCTTCTGGGCCATGCGCGCCGCGTCGGGCTGGCCAGCGACAGTTCGCCCGCCGATGTGCTGGACCGGGTGTTGCCCACGATCCGCTATGACCTGCGGTTCGAAAGCGACCGGATCCGCGATGCGGATTTCGAGAATTTCCACCGCATCCGCGAGGCCGGCGACATCGAGGCCAACACCGGCCCCCTTGCCCGTTTCCTCGGGATCCCCGAGGATCAGGCCCGCGCCGTCGCGGCGACCGACTACCTGTTCGTGGATTGAGGACCAGATGCCCTACGCCTATGACACCAATAACATCTTCGCCCGGATCCTGCGCGGCGAGATTCCCTGCAACAAGGTGCACGAAACCCCGCACAGCCTCGCCTTCCGCGACATCAATCCGCAGGCGCCGGCGCATGTGCTGGTGATCCCCAAGGGGGCCTATGTCTGCTTCGACCATTTCGCCGCCGAGGCGACCGAGGCCGAGATCGTCGATTTCACCCGTGCCGTGGGCCAGGTCTGCGCGATGCTGGGCGTGACGCCGGGGGCGGACGGGGCGGGGTACCGGCTTCTGGCCAACAGCGGCGGGGATGCGCATCAGGAGGTGCCGCACCTGCACATCCACATCTTCGCCGGCCGCCCGCTCGGCCCCATGCTGGCGCGCGGCTGAGGGCGGCTTGCCTCGCCCCGCCGCGGCGCTATGATGCGCCACCACCGCCTGAGGAGTCACCCATGCCCGCACCCGCCGCCCCCGAGACCGAAATCGTCCGCACCTGGAAGGTCAGCTGCGACGGCGGCGAGGGCGCGTTGGGCCATCCCCGGGTCTGGCTGGCGATCCCCGAGGATACCGGCGTGGTCGAATGCGGCTATTGCGACAAGCGCTATGTCCATGAAAGCGTGGCCGACAAGGTGAAGTGACACCCGGCCGCGCGGCCCGATGTCAGGCGGCGCAGGGGGCATTCTGCCCCCTCTTGGCTGCGCCAATTCACCCCCTGAGGATATTTTCGGACAGAAAGTGAAGAACGGGCGCTTTTCGCACAGGCGCGCCCGTTTCACTTTCTGTCCCCGAATATCCCCGCGCGGCGCGCCGCCGGCCTGTCCGCCGGGCCGGCCGGCGGGGGTGGAAGCGGGGCGGGGATCGTGCGAATACTCGGGCCGGTATCCGGGCAGAGGGGGCGAAGATGGGTTTCGGCAAGGGCGACCACCTGCATCTGATCGACGGATCGGCCTATATCTTCCGCGCCTATCACGCGCTGCCGCCGCTGACGCGCAAATCCGACGGGCTGCCCATCGGGGCGGTCGCCGGGTTCTGCAACATGATCGCCCGCTATGTGGACGGCAACGGCACCTCCTCGGACGCGCCCACGCATGTCGCGGTGATCTTCGACCATTCGTCCAAGACCTTCCGCAACGATCTCTACCCGCTCTACAAGGCCAACCGCCCCGAACTGCCCGAGGACCTGCGCCCGCAGTTCCCCCTGACGCGCGAGGCGAGCCGGGCCTTCAACCTCGCCACCATCGAAGTCGAGGATTTCGAGGCCGACGACATCATCGCCACCCTTGCCCATCAGGCGCGCGATGCGGGCGGGCGGGTGACGATCATCAGTTCCGACAAGGACCTGATGCAGCTGGTGGGCGGCGGGGTCGAGATGCTGGACCCGATGAAGAACCGCCGCATCGGCCCCGACGAGGTGGCGGAAAAGTTCGGCGTCGCCCCCGACCGGGTGGTGGACGTGCAGGCGCTGTCGGGCGATTCGGTCGACAACATTCCCGGCGCGCCGGGGATCGGGGTCAAGACGGCGGCGCTGCTGATCCAGGAATACGGCGACCTCGACACGCTGCTGGCGCGGGCGGGGGAAATCAAGCAACCCAAGCGGCGGCAGGTGCTGCTGGACCATGCCGCGCAGATCCTGATCTCGCGCGATCTGGTGCGGCTGCGCGAGGATGCGCCGCTGCCGATGGGGCTCGGTGATCTGGAGGTGCGCGCGCCGGAGCCGGCAGTGCTTCTGGATTTCCTGACGCGGATGGAATTCCGCACCCTGTCCAAGCGTGTCGCCGGCAAGCTGGGGGTGGAGCCGCCGGCGATCCCCGAACCGCCGGCCGCGCCCGCCACCGCCGGCGCCCCCGCACCGGCGGCAGAGCCCGAGGCGCAGGTCCCCTTCGATCATGCCGCCTATGCCTGCATCACCGATGCCGCCACGCTTGCCGACTGGGTGGCGGAGATCGCCGACAAGGGCTGGGTCGCCATCGACACGGAAACCACCAGCCTTGACGAGATGCGCGCCGAACTGGTGGGCATCTCGCTATGCGTGGAACCCGGGCGCGCGGCCTATATCCCCGTGGGTCATGTCACCGGCGGGGGCGACCTGTTCGGCGCCACCGCGCCGGCCGAGGGGCAGATGCCGCTTGCCGAGGTTCTGGCGATGCTGAAGCCCGTGCTGGAGGATCCGGCGGTGCTGAAGATCGGGCAGAACATGAAATACGACGCCAAGATCTTTGCCCGCCACGGCATCCGCGTCGCGCCCGTCGACGACACCATGCTGATGTCCTATGCCATGCATGCCGGGCTGCACGGGCACGGGATGGATACCCTGTGCGAACAGTACCTCGGCCATATCCCGATCCCGATCAAGACGCTTCTGGGTTCCGGCAAGGCGCAGGTGACGTTCGACCGGGTGGCGGTCTGCGACGCGGTGAAATACGCCGCCGAGGATGCCGATGTCACCCTGCGGCTCTGGCGCAGGTTCAAGCCGCAGTTGCACCGCGCGCATGTGACCACGGTCTACGAGACGCTGGAACGCCCGCTGGTCCCGGTTCTGGCGGCGATGGAGATGGCGGGGATACTGGTCGACCGCGACACGCTGTCGCGCATGTCCAACGCCTTCGCGCAGAAACTGGCGGGGCTGGAGGACGAGATCCACACCATCGCGGGGGAAAAGTTCAACGTGGGCTCGCCCAAGCAGTTGGGCGAGATCCTGTTCGACCGCATCGGCGTGCCGGGGGGCGAGCGTGGCAAGACCGGCGCCTATGCCACCGGCGCGGATGTGCTGGAGGACATCACCACGATGGAGGACAGTCAGCCGCAGGCCGCGCTTCTGGCGGCGCGGGTGCTGGACTGGCGGCAGATCGCCAAGCTGAAATCGACCTATACCGATGCGCTGCAACAGGCGATCAACCCGGAAACCGGGCGGGTGCATACGTCCTATTCCATCGCCGGGGCGAACACCGGGCGGCTGGCCTCGACCGACCCGAACCTGCAGAACATCCCCATCCGCACCGAGGAAGGCCGCCGCATCCGCGAGGCTTTCGTCGCGCCCCCGGGCCGGGTGCTGCTGAGCCTCGACTACAGCCAGATCGAGCTGCGTATCCTGGCCCATATCGCGGGGATCCCGGCGCTGAAACAGGCGTTCCGCGACGGGCTCGACATCCACGCGATGACGGCGTCAGAGATGTTCAACGTGCCGCTCGACCAGATGACGCCGGATATCCGCCGGCAGGCCAAGGCGATCAACTTCGGCGTGATCTACGGCATCTCGGGCTTCGGGCTGGCGCGCAACCTGCGCATCCCGCGGGCAGAGGCGCAGGGCTTCATCGACCGGTATTTCGAACGTTTCCCGGGCATCCGCGAATACATGGACGAAACGATCGCCTTCGCCAAGGCGAACGGCCATGTGCGCACGCTGTTCGGCCGGCGCATCCATACGCCGGAAATCAACGCCAAGGGGCCGGGCGCCGGTTTCGCGCGGCGCGCGGCGATCAACGCGCCCATTCAGGGCACGGCGGCCGACATCATCCGCCGGGCGATGGTGCGCATGCCCGCGGCGCTGGACGGGCTGCCGGTGAGCATGCTGTTGCAGGTGCACGACGAACTGCTGTTCGAGGTCGACGCAGGCGCGGTGGACGAAACCATCGCCCGCGCCCGCGCGGTGATGGAGGGCGCAGCCGATCCGGCGGTGGCGCTGGACGTGTCGCTGGTGGTCGAGGCCGGGCAGGGGCCGAACTGGTCGGCGGCGCATTAAGGGACATTTGTCGCGCCGCCGGGCCGGGCGGGGGCGTCACCGGGGATGGTGAGGTCAGGCCCACCGGGTAGGCCGGCACCCGCCGGGGCAACCCTACCCGCAGGACGTGGCGGAGGCATGCGCCTTCGCCGGCCAGAGCGAAGGGGCCGGATGACCATCCATCCTAAGGCCGGTCGAACAGCGCCGTCAGCTGCGCGGCCTCTTCCTCGATCCCGTAGGGCGGCTGGATCACGAACATCCCCGACCCGATCATCCCGTGCCCGGGCCGCGCCGGGGGGAAGCCCACCTCGTGGTGCAGCGCGCCGGGAAAGGCGCCGGTCAGCGCCCGGACCATGGCCCGGTGCAGGCCCGTGGTCAGGACAGGATACCACAGCGCCAGCACACCCACGTTCCACTTGCGGTGGATCGTTTCGAGGAACTTCGGGATGGTGGCGTAATCGGTTTTCACCTCATAGCTCGGGTCCACCAGCATCAGCCCCCGGCGCGGCGCGGGCGGGCAGACGGCCTGCGCCATCGCGAACCCGTCCTGCTTGCGCACATGCGCCTGCGCGCCCACCTGCGCCATCGCCGCCGTCAGCGCGGCATGTTCCTGCGGGTGCAGTTCCGCCAGATGCATCACGTCGCCGGGCCGCAGCGTCAGCGCCGCCAGCAGGGGCGAGCCCGGATAGGCCGCCGCCCCGTAGCGCGCCCGCACCTCGACCAGCCGCCGCCGGTACGGATGGCCGGGGGCGAACCAGTCCGCCATCCGTTCCACCCCCTGCGCGGCCTCGCCCGTGCGCAGCGCCTCTGCCGCGTCGAGACGATAGAGCGCGCGGCCCGCATGCGTCTCGATATAGCTCAGCGGCTTGTCCTTGCGCGCCAGATAGTCGAGCATCCAGACCAGCAGCGCATGCTTGTGCACGTCGGCCGGATTTCCCGCATGATAGATATGTTGATAGGACAGCATGCCCCGGCCTATACCGCCCCGGCATATCCGGCAAGGGGCGGCGAAGGGGGCTCGACTTCGCGCGCCGCTGCGGCAATATGATGCAGGTGCAGAAACTTCCCTTGCGTCAACCCCGGATCAGGAGGGACGTCCGAATGCGAACCATACCGCCCCGCCCGGGCCCCCGGGCATGACCGCGCCCCCCCGCCTGCGGGTGGATCTGACGGATGTCGCGCTGGCCCGCGACGGACGGCCGGTGTTCGAGGGGCTGAGCCTGACGCTGACCGAACGCCGGGTGGGCGTGATCGGGCGCAACGGGGCGGGCAAGTCGCAGCTGTCGCGGCTGATCGCGGGGCTGGTGCGCCCCGACCGCGGCGAGGTGCGGGTGGACGGGATCGACGTGGCCCGCGACCGCCGCGCCGCGATCCGCAGCGTGGGGATCCTGTTCCAGAACCCCGACCACCAGATCATCTTCCCCACGGTGGACGAGGAACTGGCCTTCGGGCTGACCTCGCTCGGCCTGACGCGGGCCGAGGCGCGGGCGCGCGTGACCGCCACGCTGGCGCGGTTCGGGCGGCAGGACTGGGCGGGGCGCAACGTGCAGACGCTGTCGCAGGGGCAGCGGCATCTGCTGTGCCTGATGGCGGTGCTGGCGATGGAACCGGCGACGATCCTGCTGGACGAACCCTTCGCGGGGCTCGACCTCGCCACCGAACTGATGCTGAACGCGATCCTGTCGGCGCTGCCGCAAAGGCTGATCCATGTGACCCATGACCTGGGTGCGCTGGCGGGCTACGACCGGGTGGTCTGGCTCGACGCGGGGCGGATCGTGGGCGATGGCGCCCCCGCGGCGGTGATCGCCGCCTACCGGGCCGAGATGGCGGAAAGGGCGCGCCATGCTGGCACTGAGTTCTGACATCCCCACCTGGGCGCATCGCCTGCCCGCCGGGCGGAAATTCGCGGCGCTGTTCGGGGCGAGCCTTGCCATCGCCCTTGCCCGCAGCCTGCCGGTGCAGGGCGCGATCCTTGTGGCGGCGGTGGCGCTGTATCTTTCCTGCGGCCCCGCCTTCGCCCGCGCGGGCCTGCGCGCGCTGCGCGGGCTCGCGGTGATCGCCGCGCTGATCGGCGCCTGGCACTGGCTGATGGGCGCGCCCGAAACCGCGGCGCTGATCGTGCTGCGGCTGCTGTCGGCCGTGGCGCTGGCCAATTTCGTCACCATGACCACGCGGCTGGAAGAGATCACCGCGCTGGTCGACCGCGCATTGGCCGCCCTGCGCACCCCCGCGGTGCTGCGACGGCGGCTGGCGCTGGCCATCGCGCTGACGATCCGGTTCGTCCCGGTCCTGTCCGACAAGGCCACCCGCCTGACCGAGGCCTGGCGCGCGCGGTCGCCCCGCCGCGCCTCGTTCAGGATCGTGCTGCCGATGGCGATCATGGCCATCGACGATGCCGAACAGGTCGCCGAAGCCCTGCGCGCCCGCGGCGGCGTGTAACCCCCATCCATCCCAACGGAGATACGCATGGAACGTTCGATCGCCCTCATCGCCCTCTTCGCCGCGCTCATCGGCGCGCTGGCCCTTCTGCCCGGGCTCACGCTCGGTTTCGGCGTGCCGATCACGGCGCAGACGCTGGGCGTGATGCTCTGCGGTACGGTGCTCGGCGCGCGCAAGGGGGCGCTGGCGGTGCTGCTCTACCTGCTGCTGATCGCCATCGGCCTGCCGATCGCGGCGAACGGCGGCGCGGGCCTCGGCGTCTTTGCCCGGCCGAGCGTGGGCTACCTGGTCGGCTTCCCCGTCGGCGCCTTCGTGATCGGCCTGGTGTCGAGCCGCTTTGCCAACCCCATGGGCTTCTGGCCGGCGACGCTGGCGGCGCTGGTCGGCGGGCTGGTGGTGATCAACGTCTTCGGTATCATCGGGATGTGGATCAAGCTCGACGTGACGCTGCCTGTCGCCATCGGCTATGCCGCGCCCTTCATGCCGGGCGACGTGATCAAGGCGGTGGCCGCCGGCGCGATCACCGCGGCGCTGTGGAAGGCGCGCCCGGGTCTGGCGGCGCAGCGCGGCTGACGAGATCCGGCCCCCGGCGCGCGCGGACAGCGTGGCGCCGGGGGCCAGCCCCCGGACCCCCGGGATATTTAAGGACAGAAAGTGGACGGGCCGGGTTTCGGGCCGCCCTGTCCACTTTCTGTCCAGCAAATATCCCCGCCGGAGGCCGCCGCCCTTTCCACCCGCACTGCCGCCGGGCGGCAGGCAAAGCAAAGGGCCGCTGCCTGCGCAGCGGCCCTTCATCGGCGGGGGATCCCGGTCGGACGCGGCACGGATCCGCCGTCATCCCCGCGCCGCCGTCACCACTGGAACGCCTTGGCGATCGACAGTTTCACATTGCGCCCCGGGCTGTTGTCCAGTGCGAGGTTGTTGCGGTATTCGCGGTCGAAGAGGTTCTCGACCCCGAGGTCGATCTGGAGCCCCTGCAACACCCCCGACTGCGGCTGCCAGCTGGCGAAAAGGTCGTGCACCGCATGGCCCGCGCCCGTGGTCGTGGCCGAGGCGGTGGTGATGTCGTCGAAGGCCTGCACGCGCCAGCCGAAGCGCAGCCCCTGGTCGGGCAGCTTCATCCCGAGCGTCAGCGCCAGGTTTTCCGCCGGCGTGTCGGCCAGCGTGGTGCCGAAGGCCGCCCCCGGGGTCTTGTTGCGCGACTTGACCTTGGAATAGGCCAGCCGGCCGAACCAGCGGTCGGCCTCATAGGCGGCCTCGATCTCGCCGCCCCAGATCCGGGCGCGGTTGATGTTCGAGAAATAGGGCACCCCCGGCGCGCGGGCGTTCGCGGCGATGAGGTCGGTCAGGTCGTTGTTGAACACCGTCAGCTTGGCGGTCAGGCGGTCGCCGGCGCTGAACAGGTCGGTGGTCCGGTAGGTCACGCCCAGTTCGACCGTGGTGGCCTTTTCCTTGCGCAGGTTGAGGCTGGGCACGCGGCCCACGCCGCCCGGTCCGTCGGAGGAAAACAGTTCGTCCAGCGTCGGCATCCGTTCCGTCCGCGCGGCGGATCCGAACAGGCCCCAGTTGTCGTTGATCTCGTAGAGCGCCGCGATCTTGGGCGACACCGCGGTGCCCTTCTGTTTCGCGCCGCCCGCGGCGATGGCCGCGGCGTCGGGGGTCAGGTCCGTGCGGTCGACGCGCAGGCCCGGCGTGATCGTCAGCCGGTCGTTCCAGATGAATTCGCCCTGCACGAAGGCGCCGAGCTTGCTTTCCTCGCCGCCGGGGTGGAAGGCGAGCGGGCCGGCAGAGGATGTCGCCGTCCGTTTCTGCTGCGCCGCGTCGATGCCGAAGGTGAGGTAGTTCTGCCAGGCGCCCGCGCCGAATTCCACCGTGTTGGTCGCGCGCAGCGCCACGGTCTTGTAGGCCGCCTCGTTGTCGCACAGCACCTGAAGCGTGCCGGGCCCGCACATGAAGCCGTTGGTGAAATCGTACCGCTGGGTCGAGGTGTCCGAATAGCTCAGCTGCACGTCGAGGTCGAGCCAGGGGTTGCCCGAGGCCGCGTTGCGATAGCGGATCGTGGCGGTATCGTCGATCGCGCGCAGATGCGAAAAGCCGAAGGTGGGGATGAACATGCCGCCCCCCGTCTGCGCCACCGCGGCGCGGTCGAGGTCGGTATCGGTGCGCGACAGGCTGAAGGTCAGCACCTGGTCCTGCGCGTCGTCGAGGTAGATGTTGGTCTTGAGCAGCCCCGACCAGCGTTCCGCGGCGGTCGACTGGATCACCGCGCCCGCGCCGTCCTTCATGTCGTCCGACTTGCCGGTGGCGAAGCTGGCCAGCATGTCGGCGCGCGGGCCCAGTTTCTGCGCGATGATGACCGACCCCATCAGCCCGTCGCCGTTCGAATCATAGGCGGCCTTGGCGCGCACGGCGCCGGTGCCCTCGGCGGGGATGAAATCGCCCGGGTCCTTGGTGGTGAAGTTCACCACACCCCCGATCGCCCCCGAACCGTACAGCGTCGAGGACGCCGGGCCGCGCAGCACCTCGACCCGCTTGTAAAGCTCCGGGTCGCCGAAGAACGACCCCGTGCGGTATTGTTCGAAGAACTTCACCGCGCCGTCCACGGTCACGATGATGCGGTTCTGGCTGCCCGCCTGTTCGGCGTTGCCGATGCCGCGGATGTTGAACGCCTGTCCCAGCGGGCGGGCCGAGGCGCCGGTGGTCTGCACCCCGGGGACATCGGCGAAAAGCCCGCCGACGGTGCGGGCCTGTTCGCGGTCCATGTCTTCCTGGTCGATGACGGTCACGGCCTGGGGCGTGCTGATCGCCACCTTTTCGGCCCCGGCGCTGACGACGATCTCTTCCAGGATCGTCACATGGGCCGTCTTGTCCTGTGCGGTGGCGGGGACCACCCCGGCCAGAACGGCGCAGAGCGCGGTGCTGCAAAGGATGGGGGTGGCACGGGTGAAACGGGGCACGGCCCCTGCTGCCGGTGGTATGCGCATGGTCTTCCCTTGGCTGGTCTGCGGGAAGCTGGCACGCGGCTGGCGGGCAGGATTCTGACTTGATCTTTTCCGCCGCGATCTCTAGGTAATCTGACTGTTACAGTCAAGATTAAAAGACCCCGACGACTGCTCTCTACCAGCGCCCAGCCGAGGCCCCGCCTTCCGCCAGATCCGCGCACAGGACCACTTGTGAAAGGACCGACATGGCACCCGACGGCACCACCCCCGATGCGGGGCCCGAATCCGGCATCACCCCCGCTACCATCCGCGATCTGCGCGCGGCCGATCCCAAGATGCGCGCCCGCGATTTCGCCGCCCGCCACGGGCTGCGCGAGGGCCAGCTGGTCGCCGCGATGGTGGGCCACGGCGCGCTGCGGATCGACGCGCACCCGGACCGGCTGATGCCGCTGGTGCACGATCTGGGCGACGTGATGGCGCTGACCCGCAACGAAAGCTGCGTGATCGAAAAGCGGGGGATCTACGGCGATTATCACGGCGGCCCGCATGCCCAGATGGTTCTGGGCGAGGAAATCGACCTGCGCATCTTTGCCCAGCACTGGCGCCATGCCTTCGCGGTGACGGAGCCGGGCGAAGAAGGCCCGAAACGCTCGCTCCAGGTGTTCGACGCGGCGGGCGATGCGGTGCACAAGATCTATCTCAAGCCCGAATCCGATGTCGCGGCCTATGACCGGCTGGTGGCGGCGCTGCGCCTGCCCGATCAGTCCGACGCGATGGCGGTCGATCCCCGCCGCCCGGTCGAACCGGCGAAGATCAACTCCGACAAGCTGGACATCCTGCGCGACGAATGGGGCCGGATGACCGACACGCATCAGTTCCTGCGGCTGGTCAGCAAGCTGAAGATGAACCGCCTCGGCGCCTATCGCGCGGCGGGGGCGCCGATGGCGCGGGCGCTGGATACCGGCGCGGTGAATGCGGTGCTGGAAGGTGCGGCGCGCGACGGCATTCCGCTGATGATCTTCGTCGGCAATGCGGGCTGTATCGAGATCCACGGCGGCCCGGTGGAAAAGATCGTGCCGATGGGGCCCTGGATCAACGTGCTCGATCCCCGCTTCAACCTGCATCTGCGCGGCGACCACATCGCCGAGGTCTGGGCGGTGGACAAGCCCACCCAGCGCGGCCCCGCGATCAGCGTCGAGGCGTTCGCCGCCGATGGCGCGCTGATCCTGCAAATCTTCGGCTATCGCAAGGATGCCCCGCCCGACGCCTGGAACGCGCTGGTCGCCACCCTGCCGGGGGCCGCGGCATGAAGATGGGGGCGTTCCTTGCCGCCGGTCTGCTGGCGCTGGCCGCACCCGCGCTGGCCGACCCGCCGCAGCGCATCGTGTCGGTCGGGGGTTCGGTGACGGAAATCGTTGCGGCGCTGGGCGCGGCCGACCTGCTGGTGGGCCGCGATTCGACCTCGACCTGGCCGCCCGAGGTGGCCGCGCTGCCCGATGTCGGCTATTTCCGCGCGCTCTCGCCCGAAGGGGTGCTGGGCCTTGCCCCCGATATGGTGCTGGCAGAGGCCGACGCGGGCCCGGTCGAGGCGGTCGAGGTGTTGAAGGCTGCGGGCATCCCCTATGTCGCCTTGCCCGGCGAGCCGAGCCCCGAGGGCATCGCCGCCAAGATCACGGCGGTGGGCGAGGCCATCGGGCGGCAGGCAGAGGCCGCGACGCTGGTCGAGACCTTCGCCGCCGAAATCGCCGCCGTGCGCGCGGATGCGGCGCAGGTGCCCGCGGCGGACCGCAAGCGCGTGCTGTTCGTGCTGGCCAACCAGGCCGGGCGGCTCTTGGTCGGCGGTGAAGGCTCGTCCGCCGCCGCGATCATCGCGCTTGCGGGCGGCGTCAATGCCGGGACCGGCTTTCACGGCTACAAACAGGCCACCGACGAGGCGATCCTGACCTCTGCCCCCGATGTGATCCTGATGATGGACCGCGAAGGCGATCTGGCGATTTCCGATGCCGAGGTGCTGGGCCATCCTGCGCTGGGCACCACGCCTGCCGCGCAGGCGGGTGCGATCCTGCGGATGGACGGGCTTTTGCTGCTGGGCTTCGGCCCCCGCACGGCGCAGGCGGCGCGGCAGTTGCACGATGCGCTCTATGGGCCTTCGGAGGGCTGAGATGACGGCCCCCGCCCTGCGGCTGGCCGGCGATCCGCCCGCCAGCCCGCGTGCCCGCCGGGCCCTGCACCTGCGCTGGGGTCTGGTGGCGCTGCTGTTGCTGGCGGCGGTGCTGTCGATTTCCACCGGCGCGGCGGGGCTGTCCCTGCCCCGGGTGCTGGGCGACTGGCTGTCGGGTGCGGGGTTGGCGACACGCGACCGGGTGATCCTGTTCGACATCCGCCTGCCGCGGCTGGCGATGGGCATGATGGTGGGCGCGGCGCTGGCGGTTTCCGGCGCGCTGATGCAGGGCCTGTTTCGCAACCCGCTGGCCGACCCCGGCGTGGTCGGCGTCGCCGCGGGGGCGAGCCTCGGGGCGGTGTCCGCCATCGTGCTGGGGGGCCTTCTGCCGGTGGCGCTGACGCGGGTGCTGGGCCCGCAGTTCCTGGTGCCGCTGGCGGCGTTCCTTTTCGCCTGGGGGGCGACGATGCTGCTTTACCGGCTGGCGCGGGCGGGGGGGCAGACCTCTGTCGCCACGCTGCTGCTGGCGGGGATCGCGCTGACCGCGCTGGCGGTGGCGCTGACCGGGATCCTGATCAACATGGCCAATGATCAGCAGTTGCGGGACCTGACGTTCTGGAACATGGGCTCGCTTGCGGGGGCAAGCTGGATGAAGCTCGCCCTGGCGCTGCCCTTCGTGGCGCCCGCGCTGGTGTTCGCGCCGCGGCTGGCGGGCGGGCTCAACGCGCTGGCATTGGGCGAGGCCGCGGCCGCGCATATGGGCCATGATGTCGAGCGGCTGAAACGCTGGTCGGTGCTGGCGGTCGCGGCGGCGGCGGGGGCGGCGGTGTCGGTCGCGGGGGCGATCGGCTTCATCGGCATCGTGGTGCCGCATCTGCTGCGCCTCGCCTCGGGCCCCGACCACCGCGCGCTTCTGCCCAATGCGGCGCTTCTGGGGGCGGCGCTGCTGGTGGGGGCGGATGTGATCGCCCGGCAGGTGGTGGCGCCGGCGGAACTGCCCATCGGCATCGTCACCGCGATCCTGGGCGCGCCGGTCTTCCTGTGGATCCTGATGCGCCGGCGCGGCTTCGGGGGGATCTGAGATGCTGGCGGTGACGGACCTGACGGTGCATCTGGGCGGGCGGCGGATCCTCGACGCGCTGTCGATGCAGGCGCAGGCGGGGGCGGTGACGGTGATCCTCGGCCCCAACGGGTCGGGCAAGACCACACTTTTGCGCGCGGCGACGGGGGATCTGCGTTATGCGGGTTCGGTCCGGCTCGGCGGGGTGGAAATCGCGGGCGCGCCCCTCTGGCGGCTGGCGGCGGTGCGCGGCGTGCTGGAACAGGCCACCCCGGTCGCCTTCGCCTTCACCGTGGCAGAGGTCGTGCGCTTCGGCCTTGGCGCCGGTCTGTCGGCGGGTCGGGCAGAGGTCGCGCGGCTGGCGCTGGAAGAGGTGGGGCTGGCCGATCTGGCCGAGCGTCCGTTCCACGAGCTTTCGGGCGGCCAGCAACAGCGCGTCCACCTCGCCCGCGTGCGCGCGCAGGTGTGGGAGCCCGTGTCGCCCGAGGGCCCGCGCTGGCTGTTCCTGGACGAGCCGGTGGCGAGCCTCGACATCGCCCACCAGCTGGCGGTGATGGAGGTCATGCGCGGCTTCGCCCGTGCGGGCGGCGGCGTGGTGGCGGTGATGCACGACCTGAACCTGAGCGCGATGGTCGCCGACCGCATCGTGCTGCTGGCCGAGGGCAGGGTCGTCGCCGCAGGCCCGCCGGAGGCGGTGATCCGCGACGCGCCCCTGTCGCGGGCCTACGGCTGCCCGCTCCGCGCCAACCGCGCCCCCGCCGCCGGGCCCTGGATCCTGCCGCAGGGCGCGGCGGCATCCTGACCGGCTGCGGAAAGGCGAGGTCCTCTGGCCGGCCTTTGCGCAAGGGGGAGAGCGCAGGAGCCTCCGGCGGGGATATTTAAGGACAGAAAATGAAGCAGGGTCGGGCAAGAGAACTGCCTTCCTTCATTTTCTGTCCAGAAGTATCCCGGGGGTCCGGGGGCTGGCCCCCGGTCCTGCCCTGGCCATCCGCACAGGCGCCGGGGGCAAGGCGCGCCTAGAGGAAATCCTCTTCCTCGTCGGTCACGTCGATGCCCATCGCCTCCATCCCCGACTCGAGGTTCTCGGCCAGATGCGGCATGCCCATCAGGTAGCTGGCGGTGGGCGTCGTCGCCTCGGCCCGGGCGGTGGCCAGCGCCTCGTCGTATTCCTCGGGCTCGAACGCGCCGCGGCCGACCCAGGCCAGCGCGACCACGGTGGCCTTTTCGTCCTCGTTCAGCCCCTCGATGAAGGCTTCCAACTCAGCCTCGGCCATCGCGCCCTCGCGTGCCTGAAAGATGATGTGGACGACCTTCTGCGGATCAATGTCGATCATTGGCGCGACTCCCTCTGTCGCTTCCAGTGTCGCCCCTGCGCCGCCGCTGCGCAAGGCGCCAGGCCGCGGCGCTTTGGCCCCCCTTGCCGCCCGGCGGGCGGGGGTTTACCCTGCAGAGGCATCCAAGAGCGTTCCATGTTGATCGGCATCCTCCAGACCGGCCACGCGCCCGACGCCCTTCAGGCGGAAATGGGCGATTATCCCCAGATGTTCACACGTCTGCTCGACGGCTACGGGTTCGATTTCCGGGCCTGGGCGGTGGTGGACATGGATTTCCCCGCATCCGTCCACGACGCCGACGGCTGGCTGCTGACCGGCTCGCGCCATGGCGCCTACGAGGACCATCCCTTCATCCCCCCGCTGGAGGATTTCATCCGCCGCGCCTATGGCGCGCATGTGCCGATGGTGGGCATCTGTTTCGGCCACCAGATCATCGCGCAGGCGCTCGGCGGGCGGGTCGAGAAGTTCGCGGGCGGCTGGTCCGTGGGGCCGACGGAATACGATTTCGGCGGCGAAACCCTGCGGCTGAACGCCTGGCACCAGGATCAGGTGGTGGAACGGCCCGCGGCGGCAGCGCTTGCGGCGGCCAGCGATTTCTGCGCCAATGCCGCGCTGATCTACGACGACCGCATCTATACCGTGCAGGCCCATCCCGAATTCCGCCCCGAATTCATCGACGGGCTGATGCGGCTGCGGGGCAGGGGCGTGGTGCCCGACGCGCTGATGGCGGCGGCGCGGGACCGGCTGGATGCGCCGCTCGACGACCGCGAACTTGCCCGCCGCATCGCGGAATTCTTCAAGCGCCCCCGGGCTGTCCGGGCCGCGCCAGCGAAAGCCTGATCCATGTCCAACTGGACCGACAAACTGCCCGAGCCCGCGCGGGAATACATCGCCGGCCGCCGCCTGGACGAGGTGGAATGCATCGTCGCCGACATCGCGGGCGTCGCCCGCGGCAAGGCGATGCCGGCCAGCAAGTTCGCCAAGCAGGCGAGCTTTTTCCTGCCGAACTCGATCTTCCTGCAGACCATCACCGGGGACTGGGCCGACAACCCCGTCGGCGCCTTCACCGAACCCGACATGATCATGGTTCCCGATTTTTCCACGGCCACCGCCGCGCCCTGGACGGCGGACGTGACCTTGCAGGTGATCCATGACGCGGTGGACCAGCAGGGCCGCCCGGTGCCCGTCGCGCCGCGCAACGTGCTGAAACGGGTGGTGGAGCTTTACAACGCCGAGGGCTGGACCCCGATCGTCGCCCCCGAGATGGAGTTCTTCTTCGTCGCCCGCAACCTCGACCCCAACATGCCGGTGGAACCCCCGATGGGCCGCACCGGGCGGCGCGCGGCGGCGAAACAGGCCTATTCCATGTCGGCGGTGGACGAATACGGCAAGGTCATCGACGACATCTACGACTTCGCCGAGGCGCAGGGGTTCGAGATCGACGGCATCCTGCAGGAGGGCGGCGCGGGGCAGGTGGAAATCAACCTCGCCCATGGCGATCCGGTACGGCTGGCCGACGAGATCTTCTTCTTCAAGCGCCTGATCCGCGAGGCCGCGCTGCGCCACGACTGTTTCGCCACCTTCATGGCCAAACCCATCGAGGGCGAGCCGGGCAGCGCCATGCACATCCACCATTCGGTGGTGGACACGAAGTCCGGCAAGAACATCTTTTCGGGCCGCAAGGGCGAGGAAACCGACGCTTTCCTGCATTTCATCGCCGGGATGCAGGCGCATCTGCCCGCGGCCATCGCGCTGTTGGCGCCCTATGTGAACAGCTATCGGCGCTACGTTCCGGATTTCGCGGCGCCGATCAACCTCGAATGGGGCCGCGACAACCGCACCACCGGATTGCGGGTGCCGATTTCCGAACCGCGCGCGCGGCGGCTGGAAAACCGGCTGGCGGGGATGGATTGCAACCCCTATCTGGGCATCGCGGCCAGCCTCGCCTGCGGCTATCTGGGGCTGAAGGAGGCGCGGCTGCCGCGCGCCGAATGCACCGGCGACGCCTATATGAGCGCGGACGAACTGCCCTACAATCTGGGCGATGCGCTGGACCTGCTGGAAGAGGACAGCGCCCTGCGCGAGGTCCTGGGGATGGAGTTCTGCGGCGTCTACGATTCTGTCAAACGCAACGAATACAAGGAGTTCCTGCAGGTCATCAGCCCGTGGGAACGCGAACATCTGTTGCTGAACGTATGAACCTGCTGCACGCCAACGACCGGCCGGGGGAATATCCGCCCTCGTGGTATGCCGAGACCGCGGTGCCGCATGCCCCGCTGCCGGTGCTGCGGGGCGAGGCGCGGGCGGATGTCTGCGTGGTGGGGGCGGGGTATACCGGGCTGTCGGCGGCGCTGCATCTGGCGCAGCGGGGCTACCGGGTGGTGGTGCTGGAGGCGCAGCGCGTCGGCTTCGGCGCCTCCGGCCGCAACGGCGGGCAGGTGGGGTCGGGTCAGCGCATCGGGCAGGACCGGGTGTCGGCGTTGGCCGGCCCCGGCCGCGCCCGCGCGCTGTGGGATGTGGCCGAAGAGGCGCGGCTGCTGGTCCGCGATCTGGCTGAAGGGATGCCGGGCGTCGATTTCACCCCCGGCGTGCTGCACGCCTGCCGCAGCGACGCAGAGATGCGCGCGGGCCATGACGAGGCCGCGATGCTGGCCCGCGACTACGGCTATGGCCTGATCGAACCGCTGGACCGCGCGGCGGTGCGGGCGGTGATCGGGTCGGCGCGTTTCGTGGGCGGTACGCTCGACATGGGCGGGGGGCATCTGCACCCCTTGAAC
Organism: Ruixingdingia sedimenti; assembly: GCF_031432425.1. Lineage (NCBI taxonomy): Bacteria > Pseudomonadati > Pseudomonadota > Alphaproteobacteria > Rhodobacterales > Paracoccaceae > Ruixingdingia > Ruixingdingia sedimenti. The sequence continues at coordinate 59,045 of NZ_JAVKPH010000005.1, forward strand.
TTCGCGCTCGGTCTTTCCGCACGGGCGCAGGCGGCGGGCGCGGTGATCCATGAACGGTCCGAGGTCATCGGCATCGACCACGGGCCAAAGGTCCGGCTGCGCACCGCCGAAGGGATGGTGGTGGCCGACCACGTGATCTTCGGCGCGAACGGCTATCTGTCGGGCCTCGCGCCGGAGGTCGAGGCGCGGGTGATGCCGATCAACAATTTCATCATCGCCACCGAACCCCTGGGCGACCGCGCCGCCGATGTGCTGGCCCGCCCGGTGGCGGCGGAGGATTCGCGCTTCGTCATCAACTACTGGCGGCTGTCGGGCGACGGGCGGCTGCTGTTCGGCGGCGGCGAAAGCTATGGCTGGCGCTTTCCGGCCGACATCGCCGCCAAGGTGCGCAAGCCGATGCTGGAGATCTATCCGCAACTTGCGGATGCGCGCATCACCCATGCCTGGGGCGGCACTTTGGCGATCACCATGACGCGGATGCCCTGTTTCCGCCGCGTCGCGCCCAATGTGCTGTCGGCCTCGGGCTATTCCGGCCACGGCGTCACCCATGCGACCTTTGCGGGCAAGGTGATGGCGGCGGCGGTGGCGGGGCAGGCGGAACGGTTCGACCTGCTGGCCGGCCTGCCGCAACCCCGCTTTCCCGGCGGCGCGCGGCTGCGCCACCCTTTGCTGGTGCTGGCGATGGTCTGGTATTCGCTGCGCGACCGGCTCGGCGTCTGAGCGCCGCATGCGCAAGTCGCGGCTGGAAAAAACCCCGCCGAACCGATAAGGCTGGGGCCGACCGAAGCGGCATGAAAGGCCACCCATGTCCCCCGACGGAGAGACCCGCGCGCCCAACGTCTACGACGCGGAGCCGATCCCCGCAGAGGCGATGGAAGAAATCGGGCGGCTGCTCGCCTCGGGCGATCTTTTCCGCTACACCGCCCCCGAAGGCGCCCCCGTGGCGCGGCTGGAGGCCGAATTCGCCGCGATGATCGGCACGCGCTATGCGCTGGCGGTGTCCTCCTGTTCGGCGGCGCTGTTCCTGGCGCTGAAGGCGCTGGACCTGCCGCGCGGGGCCAAGGTGCTGGTCCCGGCCTTCACCTTCGCGGCGGTGCCCTCGGCGGTGCTGCACGCCGACTGCCTGCCGGTGCTGGTCGAGGTCGGCACCGATTTCCGCATCGACCTGGCGGATTTCGAAGCCAGGCTCGACGGCGCGGCGGCGGTGATGATCAGCCACATGCGCGGACATACGTCGGACATGGACGCGATCATGGCGCTGGCGGAGGCCCGCGGCATCCCGGTGATCGAGGATGCGGCCCATTCGCTCGGCACCACCTGGGGCGGGCGGAATATCGGCACCATCGGCAGGATCGGCTGTTTCAGCTTTCAGTCCTACAAGCTGGTGAACGCGGGCGAGGGGGGGATGTTCATCACCGACGACCCGGAACTGGCGGCGCGCGCGGTGATCATGTCGGGCGCCTACGAGCATAACTGGAAGAAACATCCCGGCCTTCAGAACAGCTATCACCACTGGCAGAACCGCCTGCCGCTCTACAACATGCGGATGCAGAACCTGTCGGCGGCGGTGATCCGGCCGCAACTGGCCGAGGTGCCGCGCCGCGTTGCGGCGGGGCGGGCGAACCACGACCATGTGGCGGCGGCGCTGAACGCCTCGGGCCTGATGCAGGTGCCCGCGCCGCTGCCCCCGGAACGGCGCGCGCCGGATTCGATCCAGTTCAACCTGCTGGGCGACTGGACCGATGCCGAGGTGCTGCGGTTCGAGGCGCTGGCGAAACGCCGCGGCGCGCCGGTGCAGGTGTTCGGGCTCAGCCCCGACAACGCCCGCGCCTTCTGGAACTGGCAGTTCCTGCCCGACCGGCCGGACCTGCCGAAAACCCGCGCGATGCTGATGCGCGCCTGCGACCTGCGCCTGCCCGCGCGGCTGGGGCCCGCGGATCTGGATTTCCTGGCCGATGCGGTGGTGGCGGCGGCGGCAGAGGCCAGGGCGGCGGCCTGATCGCCCCCGCCCGGCGGCGGTGCGGGTGGATGGTGCAGGAGCCTCCGGCGGGGATATTTCTGGACAGAAAATGAACTCGGCGGCTCGAAACCCGGCCCTGTTCATTTTCTGTCCCTAAATATCCCGGGGGTCCGGGGGCTGGCCCCCGGCGCCGTCCCCTCCACCCGCGCGACGGGTCAGAGCTTGGACAGCTTCGCCTGCAGTTCCGCCAGCTGCTGCTTGATCTGGTTCAGTTCGTCCTTGGTGCTGGCGGGGCTGTCGTCCTCGCGCGCGGGGCCGCTGGCGGCGCCGGGCCAGGCGGGCATGCCGGACATCATCGTCTTCATGAAGGCTTCCTGCTGGCGCTTCATCGCCTCGAACCCCGGCATCGCCGCCATCGGGTTGGGGAAGGTGCCGAGGTTTTCCATCATCTTCGACTGGCCCTCGCGCAGCATCTCGAAACTGGCGGCGAGGAACTGGGGCACCACGCTTTGCACCTCGGTGGTGTAGCTGCGCACGAGGTCGGTCAGCACGTTGATCGGCAGGACGCTTTCGCCCTTGCTTTCATGTTCCGCGATGATCTGGAGCAGGTATTGCCGGGTCAGGTCGTCGCCGGTCTTGAGGTCGATGATCTGCACCTCGCGCCCGGCCCGGATGAAGCCCGCGATATCCTCGAGCGTGACGTAATCGCTGGTTTCCGTGTTGTAGAGCCGCCGGCTGGCATAGCGTTTGATCAGCAGTGGCTTGTCGGTGTCGGTCACGGCCCGTTCCCCCCGGTGTTGCATTGCAAAAAAGCCTATGCCAGCGCAGAAAAAAAAGAAAGGGCGAGCCGGGGCTCGCCCTTCATGCCATGGCCGGCAGGATCGCTTGGGGGGACGTGCCGGTCCCGGGCCTTATTTCACGGTCGCGGCGGCGGTCGCCTTTTTCGCGGCGGTGGTCACGTCGGCGGTCGCTTTCTTGACCGCGGCGGTCGCGTCCTCGGAAAAGTCCTTGCCGGCGGCGAGCATCAGCTCGACGGTTTCCATCTGCACTTTCTTCGCGACTTCGGCGAAGGCGGCCATGTTTTCGGCGGCCAGTTCAGCGGCGGACGAGGCGAAATCCGTCACCGATTTGGTGTAGTCGGTCGGCTCGGCCTTGGCCTTGGCGACCTCGCCCAGCTTGACCAGCGTCTCGCGGGTCCATTTCGCGGTGATTTCCGACGATTTCTCGGCGGCTTCCAGCGCGACCTTGGTCATCTTCTCGCCCAGGACGGCCTGGTTCTTGAACGCGTCCTGCATGGCGCGGGTGTCGACCGGGAAGGCCGCCAGCATGTCCTGCATCACTTTGGTGAAGTCGTTGGTCTTGGTCGTCATGTCTTTCGGGCTCCTGCACATCCGGTGCTCAACTGCCGCCGGTTATGCATGCTGCGGTGCAGCATTGCAAGAAAAATCTGCTGCACCGCAGAAAATGCCGTAGCGGCAAGGGCCTAGCGCGGGGCCTCGGCGCGGACATAGGTGCCGGGCGCGGGCGCCAGCACTGCAAAGCCCGAATCGCCCGGCTGCCGCGCCGCCACCATCGCCCCCGACCGTTTCGCCAGCCACGCGCCCCAGACCGGCCACCAGCTGCCCTTTTCGTAAGCCGCGCCCTTCAGCCACTCCTCGGGTGCGGTCGCAGGGGTCAGGGGCTGGCCGGGGTTGAGGTAATGGCCGTACTTGCCCTTGGAGGGCGGGTTGACGATGCCCGCGATATGGCCCGATTCCGACAGGATGAAGGTCTTGTCCTTCGACCCCATCTGCCGGATGCCGTTGAACGAGGATTTCCACGCCGCGATGTGATCCGTCTCGCAGGCGATGGCGCAGAGCGGCACCTTGACGTCCTTGACGCTCACCGGTTCGCCGTCCACCTCGAACGTGCCCTCGACAAAGCGGTTTTCCTGGCAGAGCCCGCGCAGGTATTCGACCGCCATCCTGCCGGGCAGGTTGGTGCCGTCGCCGTTCCAGTAGAGCAGATCGAAGGCCGGCGGCGGATCGCCCATCATGTAGCTGCGGATCGCGGGCTGATAGATCAGGTCGTTCGAGCGCAGGTAGGAAAACGTCCGCGCCATGAACACGCGGTGGAGGATGCCCGATTCCGCTACCTCGCGCGCGATCCCGTCCACGAAATCGTCGGTCAGGAACACGCCGAATTCGCCCTGGTCGGCAAAATCGGTCAGCGTGGTGAAGAAGGTGACGGATTTCACCGACGGATCGCCCCGCTTCTGCATCATCGCCAGCGTCAGCGACAGCGTGGTGCCCGCGATGCAATAGCCGACGGCGTTGATCTTGTCCTCCTTCGTGATCGCCTTCACCGTGTCGATCGCGGTCAGGAAGCCGTCCTTGATGTAATCGTCCATCCCGGTGTCGCGATAGCTTTCGTCCGGGTTCACCCAGCTGACCACGAACAGGGTGAAGCCCTGATCCACGATCCACTTGATCAGGCTGTTCTGCGGCTTGAGGTCGAGGATGTAGAACTTGTTGATCCAGGGCGGAAAGATCAGCAGCGGCGTGCGGTGCACCTTTTCGGTGGTGGGCGTGTACTGGATCAGTTCGAACAGCCGGTTGCGGAACACCACCGCGCCCTCGGTCGCGCCGATGTTGTCGCCCACGCTGAAGGCGTCGGGGTCCGACAGCGTGACCAGCAATTCGCCGTTGTTGGCCTCGACATCGCGCACGAGGTTCTGGAGCCCGCGCACCAGCGACTCGCCCTCGGTTTCCACGGCGCGTTCCAGCGCATCGGGGTTGGTGCCGAAGAAATTGGTGGGCGCCATCATGTCCACGATCTGGCGGGTGAAATATTCCACCCGCTGGCGGTCCTTGGGGGGAAGCCCCTCCAGCGCGGCCAGCGATTCCTCCACCGCGCGGGCGTTCAGCAGGTATTGCTGGCGCAGGTAGTTGAAATAGGGATGCGTGTCCCACAGCGGGTTGGTGAAGCGGCGGTCCTTCGGCGCGGGTTCGGCGGGCGCGGGCACCTTGCCCTGGGCCAGCGCCTGCTGCGCCTCGATATAGTGGCGCAGGGTGCTGCCCCAGTAGCCGGCCTGCTGTTCCACCAGCCGCGCGGGGTTGGCGATGGCATCCTGCCAGAAGGCGGTCGCGGCCTTGAGATAGACCTCGGGGCTGGGTCCCGCCAGCGCGGGATCGGCCGGCCGGCGCTGCGCCAGCGCCGCGATCAGCCGCTGGGTCATCGCCTCGATCTGCGCAAGGTTCGCCTGAAGCCGTTCCGTTGCGGCTTCGGATGGCCCGGGGCTGCTTTTTTCCTCGGTTGTCATGCCCAAAAATCCCCCCTATTTCTATTTTTACAGCTTAGCGTCGCCGCACTGGGGAGGAAAGCGACGAAAACCGCTGCCGCCCGCGGGCCTTCCCGCAAAGGAGACGCCATGAAGCCGATGTACAGCTACGACCTGATGGAAAGCGCCCGCAACACCAACGAATGGCTGGGGGCGTCCGCGCGGGCCTTCGCGTCCTATCCGATGTGGGGAATGGTGCCGCATCCGGCGTTCAAGCTGCTGTCGGCCTGGGGGCGGGTGACGGAACGCAGCTTTGCCCGCATGGTGATCAAGCCCGACTGGGGCATCCGCACCGTGGTGGGCGAGGACGGGCGCGATCTGCTGGTCGAGGTCGAGACGCTGGTGGAAAAACCCTTCGGCAACCTGGTCCATTTCCGCGTCAACGGCCGCGCGCCGATGCGCCGCCGGGTGCTGCTGGTGGCGCCGATGTCGGGGCATTACGCGACCCTGCTGCGGTCCACCGCGCAAAGCCTGCTGCCGGATTGCGAGGTCTATGTCACCGACTGGCACAATGCGCGCGACGTTCCCGTGTCGCTCGGCAAGTTCGACATCGAGGATTATACGCTCTACCTCGTCGATTTCCTGCGCGAACTGGGCCCCGACACGCATGTGATCGCGATCTGCCAGCCGGCGCCGCTGGCGCTGGCCGCCACCGCCTATCTGGCGGCAGAGGACCCCGAGGCGCAGCCGCGCAGCCTGACCCTGATCGGCGGGCCCATCGACCCCGACGCCGCGGCGACCGAGGTGACGGATTTCGGCCGCCGGGTGACGATGGGGCAGCTGGAACATCTGGCGATCCAGCGCGTGGGCTTCAAATACGCGGGCGTGGGGCGGCTGGTCTATCCGGGGCTGTTGCAACTGGCGGGCTTCATGTCGATGAACGCCGACCGCCATTCCAAGGCCTTCACCGACAAGATCCTCGCCGCCGCCAAGGGCGAGGACAGCGAACGCGACGCCCACAACCGCTTTTACGACGAATATCTGGCGGTGATGGACATGACGGCCGAATTCTACCTGTCGACGGTGGAACGGATCTTCAAGAACCGCGAGATCGCGCAGAACGAATTCGTGGTGGCCGGCAAGCGGGTCGATATCGGCGCGATCACCACGGTCGCGGTCAAGACGGTCGAGGGCGCGAACGACGACATCTCGGCCCCCGGCCAGTGCATCGCGGCGCTCGACCTCTGCACCGGGCTGCCCGACAGCATGAAGGCGCATCATCTGGAACCCGGCGCGGGCCATTACGGCATCTTCGCGGGCAAAAGCTGGCGCAACAACATCCGCCCGCTGGTGCTGCGCTTCATCGACGCGAATTCCGGCCCGGTGCGGGCGAAACTGCAAGCGGTCTGAGACCCCCCCGGCGGCGGTGCCGGTGATGAGGACAGCGCCGGGGGCCAGCCCCGTGGCCTGCTGGTTCTCGAACCAGTGGCGCACCATCCGGCGCCCCCGGGATATTTGGGCCAGCCTGAAAACAGGGTGCTTCCTTCAGGAAAAAAGCGCGGCCTGCATCTTCAGGCTGGACTTAAATATCCCCGCCGGAGGCTCCCGCACGTGCCGCCGGGCCGGGCGCCGGGCGGGCTCAGGCCGGTGTCGCCTCGGCGATGGCGGTTTCGATCAGGGCAAGGCAGTCGGGGGTGGAAAAGCGGTGGTCGGCGCCCTTGACCAGCGTCAGGCGCAGGTCGGGGCTGTCCGCGTGGTCCAGCAGGCGCAGCGCGACCGCCACCGGCACGTCGGTATCCGCCGTGCCCTGCAACAGCCGCACCGGGAAGGGCAGCGGCAGCGGGGCGCGCAGGACGAGGTGGCGGCGGCCGTCCCCGATCAGGCGGCGGGTGATGATATAGGGTTCATCCGCGTAATCCGAGGGCAGGGCGACGCGGCCGTCCTCGATCAGTTGCCGGCGCTGGAGGGTGTCGAAGCCCGCCCACATGCTGTCCTCGGTGAAATCCGGCGCGGCGGCGATGCCGACGAGGCCGGCGACCCGTTCCGGCATCGCCCGCGCGGTCAGCAGCGCGATCCACCCGCCCATAGAGGAGCCGACGAGCACCTGCGGCCCCTCGGTCAGCGCGGCGATGGCGGCGGCGGCATCCTCGGCCCAGTCCCCGATCGCGCCGTCGAGGAAATCGCCCGAGGAGGCGCCGTGCCCCGAATAGTCGAAGCGCAGGAAGGCGCGGCCGGTCCGTTCGGCCCAGTCCTGCAAATGCACCGCCTTGGTGCCCGTCATGTCCGACCGGAAGCCGCCCAGAAACACCACCCCCGGCCCCCTGCCCGGGGTGCGGTGATAGGCGATGCGGCGGCCGTGCGGGGTGGTCAGGAAGTCGGGCATCGGATCCTCGGTCTTGGGCGGGGCGACCCTAGCAGGCGCGGCGGGGGCGGGCCAGAGCCGGTCAGCCGATGCTTTGCGCCAGCACCCGGCTGATCGTGGTCAGGCTCTGCCCCGAGTCGGCGCGCCGGCGGGTGAAGGCCGCCTGCACCGCCGCCTGCGCCCGTTTCGAGTTCGGCGGGCCGTCGATCACGCCTTCGGCCACCAGCCGCGCCACGACATCATGGCTGAGCAGATAGCTTTCCTTGCCCATGCTGCGCAGCATATAGGCCCCCGTCTACCCGCCCAACCGGCTGCCGTTCCCTGCCAGCCAGCGCAACAGGCCCGCGAAATCCTCTGCCGGCCAGTCGGCGATGCGGCGGGCGAACCCGCCCTCTTCCCGGTCCACGCGGCAGATGAAGGCGGCGTTGTCGCGGATGGCCGCGATCTTGGGGGCGGAGCGGATTACCCGTCTGTCGGCCAGCAGGGCATCGAAGCCGTCGTCATCCATCAGCGCCACCCGGCCGGGGTCGAACCCGTGGAAGGCATCCTCGATCCCCGGCCATTTCGCCTCGACCACCTTCCAGCTGATCCCGGTGGGCAGGATCGCCCGCGCCATGGCCGCCAGCCAGCGGTCGCCGGGGATGGCGGCCAGCGCGTCGGGGGGCAGAGGGGCGGGGATGTCGGCCAGCACCTTGTCCACCCCGCCCTTGCGGGTGGCGGCGATGGCGAGGATGTCGTCGAAGCTGCGCATGGGCCCCCCTTTTCGCGGAAGGTGCCAGAGGGTGCGGCGGCGATCAAGAACAAAGTGGAAACATCCTGCCCCGGGGATGGCGCGAAAGCCACGGGCGGGCGTGGCGCGGCGTGGCGCCCTTGACAGTGCCCGGGCGCAGGCGCAGGAACGCGCCACATACCCGCAACCGGGCGTTCCGTGGGCGCCAAACCGACGAGGAGGCCGATATGGCCCAGATTTCCCTGACCTTCCCCGACAAATCCGTGCGCGAATTCCCGGCCGGCGTGACGCCCGCGCAGGTGGCGGCGGGCATTTCGCCCTCGCTGGCCAAGAAGGCGATTTCCGCCAGCGTGAACGGCGCGCATTGGGACCTGCAATGGCCCATCGCGGCGGATGCGACCATCGCCATCCACACGATGGCGGACGATGCGCAGGCGCTCGAACTCATCCGCCACGACCTTGCCCATATCATGGCTCGCGCGGTGCAGGAACTGTGGCCGGAGGTGAAGGTCACCATCGGCCCGGTCATCAAGGACGGCTGGTATTACGACTTCGACCGCGAGGAACCGTTCACGCCCGAAGACCTCGGCGCGATCGAGGCGAAGATGAAGCAGATCATCAACGCCCGCGACCCGGTGACGACCGAGGTGTGGGAACGCGACCGCGCCATCGCCCATTACACGCGCGTGGGCGAACCCTTCAAGGTCGAACTGGTCGAGGCGATCCCGGCCGACCAGAAGATCCGCATGTACTGGCACGGCCACTGGCAGGATCTGTGCCGCGGCCCGCATCTGCAACATACCGGGCAGGTGCCCGCCGATGCGTTCAAGCTGATGTCGGTCGCCGGCGCCTACTGGCGGGGCGACAGCCGCAACAAGCAGTTGCAGCGCATCTATGGCGTGGCGTTCAGGAACCGCGACGACCTCAAGGCCCATCTGACCATGCTGGAAGAGGCCGCGAAACGCGACCATCGGCGGCTCGGCAAGGAAATGGGCCTGTTCCACATGCAGGAAGAGGCGCCGGGGCAGGTGTTCTGGCACCCCGACGGCTGGACGATCTACACCACCTTGCAGGACTACATGCGCCGCCAGCAGCGCCGCGGCGGCTATGTCGAGGTGAACACGCCGCAGGTGGTGAACCGCAAGCTGTGGGAAGCCAGCGGTCACTGGGCGAACTATCAGGAAAACATGTTCATCGTCGAGGTGGACGAGGAACACGCCCGCGAAAAGACCGTCAACGCGCTCAAACCCATGAACTGCCCCTGCCATGTGCAGGTGTTCAACGTGGGGCTCAAGTCCTACCGCGACCTGCCGCTCAGGATGGCGGAATTCGGGTCGTGCAACCGCTATGAACCCTCTGGCGCGCTGCACGGGATCATGCGGGTGCGCGGCTTCACGCAGGACGACGCCCATATCTTCTGCACCGAGGACCAGATCGAGGCGGAAACGAAGAAGTTCATCGAGTTTCTGGCGGCGATCTATGCCGATCTCGGCTTCGACAGCTGGCGGGTCAAGCTGTCCACCCGGCCGGAAAAGCGCATCGGGTCGGAAGAAAGCTGGGACCATGCCGAGGAAGCCCTGGGCAGCGCCTGCCGCAAGGCCGGGTACGAATATGAGGTGCAGGAGGGCGAGGGCGCGTTCTACGGGCCCAAGCTGGAATTCGTGCTGCGCGACGCCATCGGGCGCGACTGGCAGTGCGGCACCCTTCAGGTGGACCCGAACCTGCCCGAACGGCTGGACGCCAACTATATCGGTGAAGACGGCGCCAAGCACCGCCCCATCATGCTGCACCGTGCGGTTCTGGGGTCGTTCGAACGTTTCATCGGCATCCTGATCGAGAACCACGCCGGCAAGCTGCCCTTCTGGCTGGCGCCGCGGCAGGTGGTGGTGGCCTCGATCGTGTCGGATGCCGACGCCTACGTGCACGAGGTCGTGGCCGCGCTGACCCGCGCCGGGGTGCGGGCAGAGGCCGACGTGCGCAACGAGAAGATCAACTACAAGGTGCGCGAACATTCGCTCGGCAAGGTGCCGGTCCTGCTGGCCATCGGCATGAAAGAGGTCGAAGATCGCACCGTGTCGGTCCGCCGTCTGGGCGAGAATCGGACAGAAACGCGCGCGCTGGACGATATGGTGACGGAACTGGCCGCGGCGGCGCTGCCGCCCGATCTGGGCTGACCGCGGGCCGCGAAGCATGAAAACAAGGGCCGGGGCCGGGCTTCCGGCCCCACAGCATGCTTGATTTTTATCGCCGTTGCGGCATCATCCACGCCGTGACGACAGACTTTCTGACCGCCTCCTGTGCCCCAGGCAGCCGGATACCTGGAAGACCTGCTGCACATCCCGGCGGCATGTCGCCCCGGGGGACCGACAAAGGAGACGACGGAATGCCCACCGGCACCGTGAAGTGGTTCAACGCGACCAAAGGCTATGGCTTCATCGCGCCCGATGATGGCGGCAAGGATGTGTTCGTGCACATCTCTGCGGTCGAACGGGCGGGGCTGAAGGGCCTGAACGACAACCAGAAGATCGGATACGAGCTTCAGTCGGGCCGCGACGGCCGGGCCTCGGCCAGCGACCTGCGGCTTCTCTGATCGGCTGGGCCGTGGGCGGATCGGCATTCGACCCCTTGCTTTGACTGGCGAAGGCGTGTGCCTTCGCCACCGCGATGCGGGTGGAGTTGCCCCGGCCGGGGGCCTCAAGCCCCCGGCCAGCGCCCGCCCCGCCCATGGCGGGCGCTGGCCTACCCGGGTGCCCGGCATCACCGTCCCCGGTGGCACCGCCCCGCGACGGGCGGGGGGGGACAATACATCCCCCCTCAGCGCGGCGCCTGCATCACCGCGTCCTTCAGCGTGCAGTCGCGGATCACGTCGCGCCCGCAGCGGCGGGGGTCAAGGTCGGGCGTCAGGCAGACCCGCACCTCGTGGATCGCGCCGCCCGCGCAGGTGACGGTGATCATGTCGCGGGAAAGGCCGGGGTTCGCCTCCAGGAACGCCTCTTCCACCACGGCGGCGGGCAGGCGGACGGTGCGGTCCAGCCGGTCGAACAGGTCGGGCAGCTTCACCTTGCCCATGGCGCGCGCCGAGGCGAGGAAATAGTCGCGCGCCGACAGGCCCGAACAGCGGCCGTGTTTCTTCCACTGATGCCACGCCAGCCCGGGCGAGCCCATGAACCGCCCCATCGCCGCGGTTTCCGCCCGCGTGGGGTCGCGTTCGGCGGTGCGGCACCAGCTGGGCCAGCCCCGTTCGTACTGCGGCCAGAGCCCGTGCAGCCCCCAGCCGATCCCCGCGCCCGCATCGCAGCGGTCGTCGCCGCGCGCATCGCCCTCGGCCGCGCACCAGCCCGGGGTCCAGCTGAGCGAGAGGACATAATAGTCGAAATCCCCCGCCCCTTCGTCCTCGGCCCATGCGGGGGCGGCGGCGGCGGTCATCACGACTGCGGCAAGGGTCAGCGCAAGGCGGCGCATTTTCTCTTTCCTCCGGCGGCGGGCGGCGGTATATCTGCGCCCAATTCCCCGAAAACGAGGATCGGCGGACCGAAGGGTGCGCAGCCGTTTTCCCGGCCCGGGAGAGATTTGTAAAGGAGTCATCCGATGTCCAAGCCGCTCATGGCCAAGGCCACCGCCGTCTGGCTTGTCGAGAACACGACCCTGACCTTCAAGCAGATCGCCGACTTCTGCGGCCTGCACGAACTGGAGGTGCAGGGCATCGCCGATGGCGACGTGGCGGGCGGGGTGAAGGGGTTCGACCCGATCGCCAACAACCAGCTCGACCAGATCGAGATCGAGAAGGGCGAGAAGGATCCGCTCTACAAGCTGCGGCTCAAGTTCAACGCCGCCGCGGTGGGCGAGGAAAAACGCCGCGGCCCGCGCTATACGCCGCTGTCCAAACGCCAGGACCGCCCGGCCGCGATCCTGTGGCTGGTCAAGTTCCACCCCGAACTGTCGGATGGCCAGATCGGCAAGCTGGTCGGCACCACCAAGCCCACCATCCAGTCGATCCGCGAACGCACGCACTGGAACATCGGCAACATCACGCCCGTCGATCCGGTCGCGCTCGGCCTGTGCCGGCAGACGGAACTGGACGCGGCGGTGCAGCAGGCGGTCAAGCGCAAGGCGGCCGAAGGCCAGGTGATGAGCGATGACGAACGGCGCAAGCTGGTGTCGACGCAACAATCGCTCGGCATGGCGCCGGAACCCCGCGTCCCGGGCGCCGACTACGGCGCCTTCGCCCTGTCCGAGGAAGAACAGAAGCCCAAGGATTATTCGGACGCCGAAAGCTTCTTCAACCTGCCGCATGGCGACGACGACGACGAGGATGACGAAACCCGTTAATATTCGATGAACGCCGCCGGTGGCGCCGCTTTGTCGGTGACACCGGCACCGGAAAGGCGTAGCTTTCGCCCCAGGGGATGGGGGTGGACTGTGCGGATTTCGCCGCCCCCGATTATTAGGGGAGCATGTCGATGACCGTACCTTCCGATCCGCTTTATTCCCAGCAGTGGCATTTCGATCTGATCGCCACCTCCCGCTATTCCAGCGCCCGCAGCCGGATGGAAACCATCTGGAACGAGTTCACGGGCGTGGGCGTGACCGTGGTGGTGGTGGATGACGGGGTGCAGTACAACCACCCGGATCTGGCGGGCAATTATGACGCCAGCATGCATTTCCAGTATGGCGGCGTCACCTACAACCCGTTTCCGCTGGCCGGGGACGACGGGCACGGCACCGCCTGCGCCGGGCTGATCGGTTCGCGCCAAGGCAATGGCCAGGGCGGCGTGGGCGTCGCCTGGGACGTGACCATCACCGGCATCAACATGCTGGAGGACACGCAGCATCAGTCGCAGGCGGTATTCCTCGCCTCGCTGGCCTGGGCGGCGAATTTCGACATCATGTCGAACAGCTGGGGCATGACACCCGTCTATGACGCCGGTCTGAACCTTGCCATCGCGGGGTCCAACGCGCGGCTTCAGGATGCGCAGTTCCAGTACGCGGTGGAAAACGGCCGCGGCGGGCTCGGCACCGTGATCGTGCATGCGGCGGGCAACGACACGATGAACGCCAGCGGTTCGGGCACCAACGTGTCGCGCTATACGCTGACGATCTCTGCCACCGAATCCGATGGCTATGCCACCTGGTACACCAACTACGGCCCCTCGATCCTGATCGCGGCGCCGGCCTCTGCGGTGACGACCGACCGCACCGGCAACGATGGCTACAATAACAACACCGACGGCGACCCGCTGCCGGTCAACTATACCTCGACCTTCAACGGCACCTCGGCGGCGACGCCCACGGTGTCGGGCGTGGTCGCGCTGATGCTGGACGCGAACGAGGGTCTGGGCTGGCGCGACGTGGCCAACATCCTTGCCATGTCCGCCCGCAACACGGGAACCGACCCGGGGCAGCCCAACTGGTATGGGCAATACGAGGTCGGGGAATGGGGCGTCGGGTCCACCTCGAACTGGAACGGCGGCGGCAATGTCTACCACATGTCCTACGGCTACGGCATGGTCGATGCCTATGCCGCCGTGCGCATGGCCGAGGTCTGGACGACGCTGTTCGGCCAGGCGGCGACCAGCCACAACGAGCTGAGCTTCACCCGCAACTACAACCTCGCGGGCGTGGCGATCAACGACTACCAGGTTGCGACCTTGCAGGCGAACGTGACCGCGGCGCAGGCGATCCAGATCGAAAGCATCTACGTCACCATCGAGTTGCAACACACCTGGGCCGCGGATCTGCAGATCGCGCTGGTTGCGCCGGACGGGCTCGAAATCCCGCTGATGTACAACGAGGGCAGCAACTTCCTGTTCGACAGCGGCTTCCGCTGGACCTTCGCGGTCGAGGCGCTGCGCGGCTATTCCAGCCAGGGCACCTGGCAACTGGCGGTCTATGACACGGCGGCGGGCGATCAGGGCTGGCTTTACGATTTCGACATCCAGTTCTTCGGTTCGGCCCTGACGAACAACGATGTCTACCACTATACCGAGGACTTCTGGTATCTCTCCAGTCTGGACCCGAGCCGCCTGAACGTGAACGATACCGATGGCGGGATCGACTGGCTGAACTTCTCGGCCATCGCCTGGGACATCCAGGGGTCGCTCGGCGCCAATGGCGTGTTCACGAACTATGGTGCCGATCTGGCGCGGCTGGCCAGCACCGTGCAGATCGAGAACGCGGTGATGGGTGATGGCAACGACCGTGTCGTCGGTAACGGGCGCGCGAACGAAATCCACGGCATGCGCGGGCGCGACATCCTCCGTGGGGCGAACGGCAACGACTCGCTCTATGGCGGGCAGGGCAACGACCTTCTGCACGGCGGGCGCCACGATGACCAGCTGTTCGGCGATGAAGGGCGCGACCGTCTGCTCGGCAGCGCGGGCCGGGATGTGCTGCATGGCGGCGCGGGCGCCAATGACGTGATGATCGGTGGTGGTGGCCAGGATACCTTCATCTTCATGCAGGGCGACGGGCGCGACCGGATCATGGATTTTACCGACAACATCGACACGATCCGTCTCGATACCGATCTGTGGGGCGGGGGCAGGACCGTCCGCCAGGTGGTGGACACCTATTCCAAGGTCGTCGGGGGCAACCTTGTGCTCGATTTCGGCGCCGACAAGCTGGTGCTGGTGGGCGTCACCGACAAGGCGATCCTGTACAACGACATCGACTTCTTTTGATCCCCGGCCGCGCGGGTTTCCCCGCGCGGTCACACCCGGCGCCGGGCGCGTAGCGCGGCGCCGATGGTGCCGTCGTCGAGGTAGTCGAGTTCGCCCCCGATCGGCACCCCTTGGGCCAGCGAACTGACCGCGACCCCCGTCGGCGCCAGTGCGGCGGCGATGTAATGCGCGGTCGTCTGCCCGTCCACGGTGGCGTTCAGCGCCAGGATCACCTCGCGCACGTTTTCCGCCGCGATGCGGTCGATCAGTTGCGGGATGCGCAAGTCGTCCGGCCCCACCGCATCCAGCGCCGACAGCGTGCCGCCCAGAACGTGATAGCGGCCCCGGAAGGCGCCGCCCCGTTCCATCGCCCAAAGGTCGGCCACATCCTCGACCACGCAGATCTCGCCCGTCGCGCGGGCCGGATCGGCGCAGACCGGGCAGGTGTCGGCGGTCGAGATATTGCCGCAGACCGCGCAGTCGCGCGCCGCCGCCGCGGTGCGGGCCAGCGCCTCGGCCAGCGGCTGCATCACCAGATCGCGCTTGCGCAGCATGTGCAGCACCGCGCGCCGCGCCGACCGGGGGCCGAGCCCCGGCAGCCGGGCCATCAGCGCGATCAGCGCCTCGATGTCGCGCGGGGCCTCGGCCATGGTCAGATCGGCAACTGGATGCCCGGCGGCAGGCCGAGCGATTCCGACAGCCGCTGCAATTCCTCGCGGTGGCGGTCGGCGGCGCGGGCCTGTGCGTCCTTGATCGCGGCGAGGATCAGATCCTCGACCACTTCCTTGTCGTTGGGGTTGAAGATCGACGGGTCGATGGACAGCGCCGTCAGGTCGCCCTTGGCGGTGGCGGTGGCGCGCACCAGCCCGGCGCCGGATTCGCCGGTGACGGTGATATTCGCCAGATCCTCCTGCATGCGGGCGAGCTTTTCCTGCATCTCCTGCGCCTGTTTCACCATCTTGGCCATGTCGCCAAGGCCGCCCAGTCCTTTCAGCATCGCTGTTCCTCTCAGTTGTCCTCGAACGGATCCCAGTCCCCGCCCGGCTCGCCGTCCTGTTCGACGGCCTCGGGCAGGGCGGCCTCTGCGGCCTCGGCTGCGAGCGTGTCGGGGCTGCGGATATCGCCGATCCTTGCGCCTGGAAAGGCCGTCAGCACCGCCTGCACGATGGGCAGCGCCGCGGCCTCGGCCTTGGCGCCGTCCAGTTCGGCCTCCCGCAGCTCTGCGATCGTCGGCGCGCCGCCCGTGGCCACGACCGAGACGCCCCACCGCGCGCCGGTCCAGCCCTGCAACCTTTGCGCCAGACGCGCGGCAAGGTCGGCGGGGGCGTCGGGGGTGGGCTGGAATTCGATCCGGCCGGGGGTATAACGGACCAGCCGCAGGTTGTGTTCCACCTCCAGCAGCAGTTTCACGTCGCGCTTGTCGCGGATCAGGTCCACCACCTGTTCGAACTGCGCGTAATGGGCCAGCGCCTCGGGGGCTAGCGCCCGTGCCGTGGCCGCGCCGCCGCCCGAGGGCGCGGGCGCGAACGCCGCCATGCGGGGCCCGCCGCCATTGCCCGGTGGGGCCTGCGGGGGTGCGGCACCGGGGGCGGGCGCGGGTTGCGATTGCAGCTTGCGGATCAGGGTTTCCGGGTCCGGCAGGTCCGCCACATGGGTCAGCCGGATCACCGCCATTTCCGCGGCCATCATCGCGTTCGGGGCCAAGGCCACCTCTTCGATCGCCTTCAGCAGCATCTGCCACATCCGCGTCAGCGCCCGCATCGGCAGCCGTTCGGCCATGTCGCGGCCGCGCGCGCGTTCGTCGGGCGGCACGGTCGGGTCGTCCGCCGTTTCGGGGGTGATCTTGATGACGGAAATCCAGTGCGTCACCTCTGCCAGATCGCGCAGCACCGCCATCGGGTCGGCCCCGTCGGCATATTGGCCCGCCAGTTCCGACAGCGCCGCCGCCGCATCCCCGGCCATGATCCGGTCGAAGAGGTCGAGCACCCGGCCCCGGTCCGCCAGCCCCAGCATCGCGCGGACCTGATCGGCGGTGGTTTCGCCCGCGCCATGGGCGATGGCCTGATCCATCAGGCTCATCGCGTCGCGCACCGATCCTTCGGCGGCGCGCGTGATCAGCGCCAGCGCGTCGGGCGCGATCTGCGCGCCTTCGGCCCCCGCCACGCGGGCCAGATGGGCCATCATCACCTCGGGCTCGATCCGCTTGAGGTCGAACCGCTGACAGCGCGACAGCACCGTCACCGGCACCTTGCGGATTTCCGTGGTGGCGAAGATGAACTTTACATGCGCGGGCGGTTCTTCCAGCGTCTTGAGCAGCGCGTTGAACGCGCTGGTCGAGAGCATGTGCACCTCGTCGATGATGTAGATCTTGTAGCGCGCGCTGGCGGCGCGGTAGTGGACCGAATCGATGATCTCGCGGATGTCGTTCACCCCGGTGCGGGATGCCGCGTCCATTTCCATCACATCGACATGCCGGCCCTCGGCGATGGCGCGGCAGGGCTCGCATTGCCCGCAGGGTTCGGTGGTGGGGCCGCCGGTGCCGTCGGGGCCGACGCAGTTCAGCCCCTTGGCGATGATCCGCGCGGTGGTGGTCTTGCCCACGCCGCGCACGCCAGTCATCACGAAGGCATGCGCGATCCGGTCCGCCGCGAAGGCGTTCTTCAGCGTGCGCACCATCGCCTCCTGTCCGATCAGGTCGGCGAAGGTCTGGGGGCGGTACTTGCGGGCGAGAACCTGATAGGCTTGGGCGTCGGACATGGGGGCTTCCGGGTCTTATACGGGATGCAAGTTAGGCTGCCCGCCCGCCCGCGTCCACCCGCCCCGCGCCGAAAGCCCGGGCTCTGCCGACTTTCGGGGGCCGGCCTTCGGGGGGTCAGCTTTCGTCCACCACCGGCTCGAACCCGCCCCAGAACATGCGCATGCCGTCGAAGGGCATCTCTGGCGGCTGTTGCTGCTGCATTTCCGGGTCTTCCATCATCGCGGTCCAGGCGGCGTCCGCGGTGGCGCGGTCGGGCCATTCGATCCAGGAAAACAGCACGGATTCGTCGTCCTTGGCCTGGGTGGCGCGGTAGAAATCCGTCACCTTGCCGTGCGGTACGTCGACGCCCCAGGTTTCCACCATGCGCAATGCGCCGCGCCGCTTGAACATCGGCCAGGCCTGCCGGGCGTGGTCGATGTATTTCTGCCGGTTCTCGGTCGGTACGGCGAGCACGAAGCCCGAATAATAGGTCATCGCTCAATCCCCTGTATCCGGCCCCTCGGGATCGGGGGCCTGCGAGTCGAAGGCTCGCAGGCAGGGGGCGGGTTGACAACCGGCGATCCGGCGGCCGGGGCCGGTCGGCGGGATTTTGCAGGGGGCGGGGGTGGACGGTTGGCTGGCGAAGGCGCGTGCCTTCGCCAGCCAGAGCGGCGCGGCTGAATGTCGGTCCGTCCTAGGACAGCACCGGATCCGCCGCGACCCCCGGGTAATCGCCAAGCCCCTGCCGCCCCCGCTTGTCCAGCCAATAGGCGTAAGAGGGCGGCAGCAGCGACTCGGGGTCCGGCACCCCGAGTTGTTGCGCCGCGTGATAGGCCCAGTGGGGATTGTGCAGCAGTTCGCGCCCCAGGGCGACCAGATCGGCCTTGCCGGTGGCGATGATCGCCTCTGCCTGCCGGGGGTTCACGATCATGCCCACCGCCATCGTCGCCGCCCCTGCCTGTGCGCGGATCGCGGCGGCGAAGGGGGTCTGGTAGCCGTAGCCGGGGCGCAGGTTTTCGCCCCGCACGGCCATTCCGCCGGTGCTGCAATCCACGATGTCCACCCCCCGCGCTGCCAGTGCGCGCGACAGGGCGATGCTGTCCTCGATCGTCCAGCCCATGCCGTCGACACAGGACAGCCGGGCGAAAAGCGGCCGGTCCGCCGGCCAGACGGCGCGCACCGCCTCTGCCAGTTCGAGGGCGAAGCGCATCCGGTTCTGCAGGCTGCCGCCATAGCCGTCGCCGCGCCGGTTGGCATGGGGCGACAGGAACTGATGGCCCAGATAGCCATGGGCCAGATGCAGCTCGATCACGTCGAACCCGGCGGCCAGCGCGCGGCGCGCGGCGGCGACCCAGGTGTCGATCATAGCGCCGATTTCCGCCACGCTCAGCGCATGGGGGGTCTTGTAGGCGTCGGAATGCGGGATCGCGCTTGGCCCCACCAGTTGCCACGGGCCCCCCGCAGGATTTGGGGTGTGGTCGAGATCCAGCACCCCGCGCCCCTCCCACGGCAGCACCATGCCCGCCTTGCGCCCCGAATGGCCAAGCTGCACCCCGATGGGCGTGCCGAGCGAATGGACATGATCCACGATCCGCCGCAGCCCCGGCACATAGGCGTCATCCCAGATCGCCGCATCCCGCAGGGTCGAACAGCCGTCGGGATCGACCTTGGTCGATTCCATCATCACCAGCCCGACACCCGCCGCGGCGAACTGGCCGAGGTTCATCACATGCCAGTCGTTGGTATGCCCGCCTTCGGCCCGGTACATCAGCATCGGCGACACCACGATGCGGTTGCGCAGCCGCAGGCCGCGCAGCGCGATGGGGGAAAACAGCTTGCTCATTCCATGCGTCCCGCGCTCAGATCGCGCGGCCTCCGTCCACGTTGACCACTTCACCGACGATGAAGCTTGCGTCGTCCGAGGCCAGAAAGGCAATGGTCGCCGCGATTTCCCCGGGCTGGCCGACACGGCCCAAGGGAAGGTTCTCCATCATCCGCGCCCGCGCCGCGGCCTGTTCGTTCGCCCCGCCATGGCCCGCCAGCGACCCGGCCAGCAGCGGCGTGTCGATGGGGCCGGGGTTCACCCCGCAGATGCGGATGTTCTGGCGGGCATATTCCAGCGCCAGCGCGCGGGTCGAAAACACCGCCGCCGCCTTGGAGGCCCCGTACCAGGTGTTCAGCGGGCGGGGGCGTTCGGCGGATACCGAACAGACATTGACCATCGTCCCGCCGCCGTTTGCGATCATGCGGGGGATCAAATGGCGCGCGCACCAGTAGAACGGCTTGACGTTCACGTCGTAAAGCCGGTCATAGCTGTCCTCGGGTTCCTCATGCGCGATGCGGTAGGGCTGCGCATAGCCGGCGCTGTTGACCAGCACATCGGGGATGCCGAAGCGGCTTTCCGTCAGCGCCATCAGCGCCACCCACCCCGCCTCTTGCGCCACGTCGATCTCGCCTGCGGCGGTGCGGTGGCCGGCGGCGGTCAGTTCGGCGGCAAGCGCCTCGGCCGCGGCAAGCGCACGGTCGGCGATCACCACCGATGCGCCCTCTGCCGCCATCCGGCGCACCGCCGCCGCCCCGATGCCGGATGCGCCGCCCGTCACCACCACGATCTTTCCCTGAAACCTGTTGTTCACCCGCGTCTCCATCAATAGCGCGATTTCAGCAGGTCGCGCGCCGCCGCCGACGGCTGCGGATAGGCGGCGCGGCTGGTCGTCAGCCCGGTCGCCCGCGCCATGTTGACCGCCATTTCCGCGAACAGCACCGGCGTCGCGATGGGGTCGACGATGGGCACGCCATCGACCTCTCGCAGGCCGTTTTCGGCGGCCATCACCCCCAGAACGCCTTCGGCCGGGATGACGACCTGCGCACCGGCGGCAATCGCCTCGCGCACGCCTTCGACCAGCAGGTCGAGGAACGGGGCGGGGGCGTCGAACTTGTGTTCCAGATCGGGTTCCGACACGTTGCCGGGCACCAGATGGATGCCGCTGACCCGGCTGGACCATTTGTGCAGCGCCATCGACTTTTCGATGAACGGCACCACCGCCTTGTTGAGCGTGACGAAACCCACCCGGGGCGCGACCATGCAGCCGGCCATATAGGTCGCCTCGGTCATGGAAATCACCGGAATGCCCGCCAGCGCCCGCAGTTCCGGCAGGATCGGTTCGCTGAACGAGGCGACGACGAAGGCGTCGCAGCCCTGATCCTCTGCCCGCATCACCGCCTCGATGAAGGCCGATGCGACGACCGCGTGATAGACCACGGGGCTGCCGATGACGTCGTGCACCGGCAACTGGCTGCCGAAGGCGGCGCTGCGGCCATGCACCAGCACTTCGGTGCACGGCCCAGCAACGCGCTGGAAATGCCGCCGCAATGCCTTGCCGTAGTTGGGATGCAGGTCGAAATTCAGCGTGGATTGATACCAGATCTTCATGGGGTTCCCCTGTTGTGCGTCGGCCGGCGGCGGGCTCAGCCCTGCCGCATGCGGTCCATGTGGTCCATGATATGCGCGGGCGTCTTGACATAATGCCAGCGCCGCCCGGGCATGAGGCCGGTCGCGCGGTGCATCTTGGCCAGCATTTCCGCCATCAGCACCGAACCCGCGATCGGGTCCACCACCGGCACATCGTCTATGGATCGCAGGCCGTTCACCGCCATGACCGTCGCCACCAGCCCCTCGGAGGGGATGATCGCATCGGCGCCGTCGGCGATGGCCTGCCGCGCCACGGCGGTGAAGCGGTCGATATAGCCGCGCGCATCCTCGAAGATGCGGTTGATTTCCAGTTCCGTCGCCTCCGGCCGCACGACGTAATAGCCGGCGATGCGGTCCTGCAACCCGCGCGCGGCCATGTTGATGCGCTGGAACCATTCGTTTTCGGTGTTCATCGTGACAAGGCCGAACTTCTGCGACACCGACAGCGCCAGATGCACCGCCGCCTCGGCGGTCGAGACCACAGGCATGTCGGTCATCGACCGCAACTCGCGCAGCCAGGGTTCGGTGAAACTGCCGAGGACGAAGGCGTCATAGCCTTCGCGTTCGGCCAGCCGCAGCTGTTCGAACAGCGTGTTCGACAGGATGCGGTGATAGGCATAGGGCATGTTCATGACCTGGCTGTTCGCCAGACCCGCCCATGTGCCGCCGGGAACGCCCGCCAGATGCACCTCCACCCCCGGGGCGGTGGCGCTGAAATGGGTCAGCAGCGCCTGCCGGTAGGCGTGATAGCTGTCGATCTCGACCGTGGACTGGAACCAGATCCGCATCCTTCACACCCCCGCGCAGGTCAGTTCGGCGGTATCGGTCGCGCGCCGTTGCAGCGCGCGGCTTTCGTCCGACCCGTTGACCAGTTCGTTGGTGCGCCGGGCGACCTTCCAGCGGCCATCCTCGCGCCGCAGGAACCAGCGCGACACGACGAGGCGCACCAGATCGAACCGCCCGTCCCGGTGGCTGAACAGTTTGGCATAGTTGGTGGCGACCGCCTGGTCGCCCTGCACCTCGACGTAAGGCAGCGACAGCACATGCGCCGACCCGTTCGCCGTGACCTGCCGGTGGAACGGGCCCGCGATCATCCCGGCCAGCCCGTCCTGGCCAAGGTATTCGCCAAGGCCGCCGACCGCATAGACGCAATCGTCGGTCCAGAGCCTCGCGTTGTTCTCGACCGAGCAGGCATCGACCGCAGGGCCATAGGCGGCCATGAGGTTGTATATCTCCAGCCGGTCCTCGATCTGCCGCAGCCGCGCTTCCAAATCCACGAAAGAACCCTCCTCAGCCCTTGGTCGGTGGGGCAGAGACTGCGGGCATTTCCGCGGGCTTGTAAGTCACATGATCTGGTGATGGCCGGGGGGCGGGCGCCGGGCCTAGGGTCGGCAGGATGCGGCCCTCGGGCCATTCGCGGAACCATCGGAAAGGAAGCCCATGACCGGCCTCGCACTCGTAACCGGAGGAGGCCGCGGTATCGGTCTCGGGATCAGCAAGCGTCTGGCGGATGACGGCTGGCGCGTCGCCATCGCGGATCTGACGCTGGCGCAGGCGCAGGCGGGTGTTGCGGACCTGGCGGGGCAGGGGCACAGCGCCTGGCAGGTGGATGTGGCCGACGAGGCATCGGTCGAGGGGCTTTTCGACGCGGTGGAGGCGGCCGAGGGCCCGGTGACGGCGCTGATCTGCAACGCGGGCGTTCTGGTCATGGTGGACAACGCCCGCCCGCCGCTGGTGGACATGACGGTCGACGACTGGAACCTGACCCATGACGTGAACGCGCGCGGCACCTTCCTGTGCTGCCGCGCCTATGCCCGCCGCCGCCACCGGGTACCGGTGGAAAACGGCCGCGTCATCACCACCAGTTCGGTCGCGGCGGAACTGGGGGGCTATCGGTCCTCGGCCAGCTACATTTCATCCAAGGCGGCGGTGCTGGGGTTTTCCAAGGCGGTCGCACGGGAACTGGCGCCGCTTGGCGTCACGGTGAACTGCATCGCGCCGGGGCTGATCGACGCGCCGATGCTGCACGTGACCAGCAAGGAAACCGACAACGCCGCCACCCGCGCCGCCGCCTATGACAGAATGTCGGCCAATGTGCCCTTGGGCCGGATGGGCACGCCCGAGGATCTGGCGCATACGGTGTCCTTCCTGCTGTCGCCCGGGGCGTCCTACATCACCGGCGCCACGCTGGACGTGAACGGCGGCTACCGCATGGCCTGACCGCCCGCGCCGCAGGGCAGGGGGCCGCAGCATCCGCTGCGGCCCCGTTGCGTCCGGGCGGGGCCCGGGTCAGTCGCGTTCCCGGTAGATCCCCTGCGCCAGCATCGCCTTTGACGAGAAATCCCGCCCCTTCTGCGCGGTGAAGGCGCCGGCGGTCACGCCGCCGTCCACCATCAGCAGCGTGCCGGTGATATAGCTCGACAGGTCCGACAGCAGGAACATGCAGGTATCGGCCACCTCCTGCGGGTCGGCCATGCGGCCGAGGGGCGTGCGGTCGGCCACGATATCGTCGAGGAATTTCTGCGGAATGCCGTTCCTGACCATCGGCGTGTCGGTCAGGCTGGGGCCGACGGCGTTGATGCGCACCCCGTAGGATCCCCATTCGATGGCCAGATCGCGGGTCAGCCCCACGACCCCGGCCTTGGAGGCGCAATAGGCCGCGCGACCCGCCTGCCCGCCCACCGAAGAGGTGGACCCGAAGGTGACGATGGCGCCCCGGCCGCGCGCCACCATCCGCTTGCCCGCCGCCTGCACGGTGTAGAACAGGCCCGTCAGGTTCACCCCGATCACCAGATCCCACATTTCCGGCGTCAGCATCGTGGCCGGGGCGGACCGCGCGACACCCGCCGCCGCGATCAGCCCGTCCAGCGGGCCGAGGTCGGTCTCGATCCGCGCGAAGGCGTCCTCGGTCGCGCCCGCGTCGCGCACGTCGAGGTCCAGCGCCAGCACCGCACCCCCCGCCGCCCGTATCGGCGCCCCCGCCGCGTCGAGCTGTTCGCGGTTCACGTCGAGCACGGCGACCTTCGCCCCCGCCCCGGCCAGCGTCTGCACGCAGCGCAGCCCGATCCCCGATGCGCCGCCCGTCACCGCTACGGTGCGGCCGGCCAGACCCAGATCATAGTGCATTGATATCGTTCTCCTGATTTTTCCGGCGGCAGGGCAGGGCCCCGGGGCCGGACGCCCGGCGCCGCGGCCCAGAGCATAACCGCCGCGCCCCCGGGGCGCTGTCACAAGCTGCTGTGATCGACGCCGCGCCCCCGTGGCCGCACTTTCCCCCTGCGCACCCCCGGTCTGCCGGGGCGAAAGATGTCACCGGAAACCGGGGAGGGCACCGTTGGATCAAGGCAAGGAAACCCCGCCGCAAGACCCGCCGCCGCAGGCGGAACCGCGCGAGATCCCGCGCATCCTCGGCGCCTTTTCGGCGGGGCTGACGGCCATCGGCTGCACCACGCTGGCGCTGATGATGATCCACATCACCGCCGATGTGGTGCTGAAATACGTGCTCGGCAAACCGCTGTCGGGCACGCTCGAAATCGTCTCGCACTATTACATGGTCATCACGATCTTCGCCCCCCTGGCGCTGGTCGAGGTCCGCCGCGAGGCCATCGTGGTGGATGCGTTCTTTCCCTACTATCCGCGCCGGTCGCAGGCCGTGTTCATCGGGATCGCGCTTGTGATCGCGATGGCGGTCTATGCGGCCTTCGCCTGGCAGACCACGCTCGACGCGCTGCATGCGGCGCGGATCGGCGAACGGGCGATGGGGTCGGCCGAGGTGCCGATCTGGCCCGCGCGCTGGATCATGCCGGTCGCCTTCTGCCTGGCGGCGCTGGTCGGCCTGTCGCAGTTCGTCGCGCTGCTGCGCGGCCGGAACCCCGAACTGGCGCATCCCCGCAATCCAGAAACCGCCCTTCGGGAGATTTGAATGGACCGTCTCGAAATCGGCATCATCAGCGTCGTCGTCAGCCTTGTGCTGCTGGCGATCCGTGTTCCGATCGGGCTGACGCTGATCAGCGTCTCGTTCGTGGGCATCGGCGCAGTGGCCAGCTGGAAGGCGGCCTGGGGGGTGCTGAGTTCCATCCCCTATTCCTTCGCCGCCTCGTGGGAACTCAGCGCGGTGCCGATGTTCCTGCTGATGGGCTATATCGCCGCGCGCGGCCAGCTGACCAGCGGGCTGTTCGGCGCGATGCGGGTGCTGTTCAACTGGATGCCCGGCAGCCTTGCGGTGGCCTCGGTCAGCGCCTCGGCGCTGTTCGCCTCCGCCTCGGGGTCCTCGGTGGCGACCTCGGCGGCGCTGTCGCGCATCGCCGTGCCGGAGATGCTGCGCGCGAACTACAGCAAGAGCCTCGCCACCGGCACCATCGCCGCGGCGGGCACGCTCGGCGCGCTGATCCCGCCCTCGATCCTGATGGTGGTCTATGGGGTGTTCACCAACACCGCCATCGGCCCGCTGTTCATCGCCGGTATCATCCCGGGCCTGCTGACCGCCGGGGCCTTCATCCTGATGATCATCGTCCGGGTGATGATCGACCCGCGCCTCGCCCCCCGGCATACCGAGGCGATTTCCGCCCGCGACCGCCGCGCGGCGTTCATGGGCGCCTGGCCCCTGCCGGTGATGGTGCTGGCAGTGCTGGGCACGATCATGGCGGGCATCGCCACGCCGACAGAGGCCGGGGCGCTTGGCGCGGCCATGGCGATCCTGCTGGCGGCGAT